>JBEGQX010000134.1:0-11351 GCA_041180805.1 Planctomycetota bacterium | reverse complement strand
ACCGCAGCGTGGTGGCTGAAGTGGTGGGCGATGCCCCATTCCTTCTTAAAGGAAATGTAGACAAGGCGAAAATACCCCAAGGCGACAAGGGCAACATCAAAATTCAGGTAACCAGGAAGGCGCCTGAAATGAAAAATCCCATTCTGGTGGAAAGCTTTGATCTCCCCCCCAACTTTGTGAATAACAACAAGGCTGTGTCTATTGCAGCCAATGTCAATGAGGGAACCATCCCTGTCACGGTTCCGGCGAATCTCCCCCCCGGGAATTATAACATTGTGATTCGTGGCCAAACGAACATAGCGTTCAGCAAGGATCCAATGGCAAAGCAGAAGGCCCAGGTGAACGCCGTTGCGGTGGCGAATCCGGTCGATCTTTTGGTTCTGCCCAAGGCACTTGGCGAATTCTCGGCCACGAACAATGGTGTTCAGGTGAAGGTGGGCCAGGAAGGATCTTTGATATTAAAGGTTAAAAGGCTTCATGAATACAAGGGGCCTTATAAGGTGGAAACTATGATTCCCATGAATCTTAAAGGGTTCACCTTGGAGGGAGCTGAGATTCCGGCAAATGCGGATACTGCGAATGTAAAGGTGAAGGTTGCCCCTGATGCCATGCCTGGGGCTAGAAATGATATAGTTTTGAAGTTCAAGGCCATGTATTTGGGTAAGGATGAGGTATCCCAAGAATTAAAGGTAAACATAAACATAGCCAAATAGGCTGAATTCCTGAAAGGAAAGACCATGTTTTTAAGCAGTATATTCTCTGTCGCGGTGGCAAGTGTGGGCCTGTTTGCGGATGAACCAAAGCAATCGGCACCAATAAAACCCATTGAGGTTGTTGAATTGCAACGCAAAGACCCTGTCAGCTATGACAAGGATGTGGAGCCGATCTTTGTCAAGAAATGCAATTTCTGCCACAGTGGTAACATCAAGGAAGGCAAGCTTGACATGGGCAGTTTTGAGGCGCTCATGAAAGGCGGCAAAAAAGGAGCTTCGATTGTTCCTGGCAAGTCTAAAGAAAGTTTGCTGTACCAACTTGCCGGCAAAACACAGCGGCCTTCCATGCCACCCAAAAGTGAAGAGCCTTTGACTCCCCAGGAACTGGCAATCGTTAAGCTTTGGATTGATCAGGGGGCAAAGGCGCCTTCGGCTGCCAGGGTGAAACCCAAAATTATCGTTTCCTTGCCACCGGCCGTGCTGCACCCCATTCGCGGATTAGCATTTAACAAGGATAAAACCTCTTTGTTTGCGGCTGTGGGAAACACCATTCTCCAGCTTGACGCATCTACGGGTGAGACAAAAAAGAAGTTTGTTGGCAAGAATATCACCACCAAGGATGGCAAAAAGCATGAAGTTTCTCATGTTTCTTTGGTTGAATCACTAGCCATCAGTCCGGATGGCAAAAATCTTGCCTCTGGCAGTTTTCAAGAATTGCGCATCTGGAATACCGATACTGGTGAAGAGGTTCGGAAAATAGAGGGCTTTTCCGACAGAATTGTGGCACTGGCTTTTTCCCCGGATGGCAAGTTGCTGGCAACTGCCGGCGGCCCCCCAACCGAGGAGGGTGAAGTAAAACTAATTGAGGTTGCCTCTGGCAAGGTTGTACAGGATTTGAAGGGAGCGCATAGCGATACTGCTTTTGGAGTTAGTTTTAGCGCCGATGGCAAAATGCTGGCAACCTGTGGCGCCGACAAGTTTGTGAAGATTTTCAACGTTGCGGATGGCAAGTTCATTAAGTCCTTTGAAGGGCATACCCACCATGTTCTTGATGTGGGTTGGAAAAGTGATGGAAAATTTCTTGCCAGCGCTGGTGCGGATAATGCCATCAAGGTTTGGGATTTTGAAAAGGGCGAGCAAGCTAGAACTGTAAGCGGCCATTCCAAGCAGGTAACCAAGATTTCATTTACTTCCACCAATCCACAATTTGCGACAACCAGCGGAGATAAAACCCTCCGTTTGTGGAACGCGGATAATGGTAGCGCCATAAAGACATTCCCTGCCGCTGAGGAATTTCTTTATGCGTTGGCTGTTTCCCAAGATTCCAAGCTCTTTGCCGCAGGGGGAGATGCTGGAAACATTTATCTTTTTGATGACCAGGGCAAGCTTCTGAAAAAGCTGGATCCCCTCTCTGTGCCCAAGGAGGCCCCCAAGGCGTCTGATAAAAAGTAAGAAATCGAGTTGCAACAATTCCAAATATTAGCCCCGAGGCTTTGTAAAAACTACAAGCCTCGGGGCTTTAACTTTGTAAATTTGGGTTGTTTTTTCCAAAGAGCGTGGAATTTCCGGAGAAATGGTTAAGATCTTCCCGCAGAAGATGGAATTTAGGCCATTGGCCTCATAATTGCATATCACCCTAACGGATAATGGATATGAGATTTTTCGTTAGGGGTGTATTTTCATGCGAGCCAGGGCGTTACTTTTAGTAATTGTGCTCGCTTTATTTTCCACAGGTGCATCCTACCGCACTCAAAATTTCATTATTAACGCACCCAATCAGCAGATAGCCCAACAAGTTGCCCAATATGCGGAACACTACCGCAAAGAAAAAGCTTTGGAATGGCTTGGGCAGGAAATGCCTCCCTGGCCAGAGCCATGCCAGGTCAAGGTTACGATCACCATGAATGGTGCAGGTGGGGCCACTTCGTTTGCTTTTGATCAAGGTCGTGTGCTGGGTCAGGATATGCAGGTAGAGGGGCCTTTGGATCGCATTTTAGTGAGTGTGCTTCCCCATGAGATCACCCATACTGTTTTTGCCTTTTACTTCAAAAATCCTGTTCCCCGTTGGGCAGATGAGGGTGGTTGCGTTCTTTCCGAGGATGACTTGGAACGTCAGCGCCACGACGCCATGACCAGGGACATTCTTGCCACCCCGGGTCGAAAAATCCCGTTGCGCCGTCTATTCAGCATGACAAAGTATCCAAACGATGTGATGGTTCTTTATGCCGAGGGGTTCTCTGTCAGTGAATACCTGGTGTCAGTTGGAGGCAGGCAGGCCTTCCTGGGATTTGTGGGTTATGGCATGCAATACGGATGGGATGCCGCCGTGAAAGCTTATTACCGTTTCAATAGCATTGAACAGCTTGAGGAGGCTTGGATCAGCTATTTGCGAAATAACCGCCCCGGGCAAAATCAAAATCTATTGGCTTCCAATACCAATCGTACGAACATGAACAATCCTTCCACCAAAAGCATGGTGGTTACCCGGCAGACCCTTCCCCCCAGCCAGCCTGTGCTGGAAGCCCCCAAGCCGGTCTTCCGTGGGTCTTCCCCCATAGCGGATGAAAATCCATCCATCAGGCCGGCATATCCATCGGTGAATTGGTCCCAGCCGATCCAAAATCAGCCAGCCACCAGTTCATTCCCGGAAAATCCAGGAATTCAACTTGGAGCGCCTGTGATGGTCCCTTCGGGGGCAGTTTTTTCCCGTTAGAGAGAATTAATCCAAAAAGCTTTCGGCTATTTGTCGGATGGAAGCCATCGTTTCCTCGGAGGGATTTCTTGCGAAATCAAATTCGAGGTCGTAACCGTCCTTATCTTTGTGCACGATGACATTTCGCAGATAGCCCCTTGGGCAGGCTTGAAGAATCTTGAACCGGATGTTTTCCAGATGTCTTTTGTCTGGGTTTTTACAGCCGCAATCTTTGGAATCCTGGTGGTAATCCCAATGCTCGATGACAAGTTTTGCATAAGGATCATTGGGGGAAAGGTTCTCCAGTGCCTGCCTTAGCTTGGTGAAGGCTTTTTCCGGCTGATCTGCATGCAGCAGGCAAATACCCTGAATTCCCAGACTGCGGAATCCCCCAGCATGATGTTGGATTTCAAAGGCATCGTTCGCTGCCATCTCTGCCATGGAAGCACCATCAAGGTGTCTGCCCATCTGATCCAGCACCATGGCGAGTTGCATCCTGGCCTGGTGGCGATATTGGTTCGTGGATTCATTCTCCAGTGCTTCCAGCGCTTTGCGGTAACATTCCATCGCCTCGTTCAGGCGGAATGATTCCGCAAACGCGAGTCCGTAAGCCATTTGAAAATAAGCCAGGTCGAATGGTGACTTGGTGTTCACGGTGGATTCCTGCTGTTTGATCAGCGAAATCCTGTCGTCATGCCTGCCAAGAACCGAAAAGAGATTTGCTTTTTCAGCTAGAATGCGGTTCTTTGATTCCTCATCCAAGACCAGCGCGTATAGTTCCTCCAGGACTTCGAGAAGAATGACGGGATCACTTTCCGTGGTCTTGGCCACTGCAGATTGCACGAGCGAGGCCTGATCAATATCCGCAGGTAATCCATCCGGAAAACATTTTTCTGGCTTTGGGAGTGACCGACAGATTTCCGCTTTTAGAATCAAAGCACTGTCATGAATAGGCGATGGGTTTCGGTTTCCAGTCATAAAGTATTTTTGAATCCATGCTTGGGCAAGTTCAGGTTTGCCAAGCATCAGATGGAAGTTTGCGACATGGAAGAGGAGTTCAGGGTTGGGATTGGTAAGCCTCTTGCATTTTTCCTCGAGAAGGTGAATCGCGGTCTTGATGTCACCGTTTTGCGCGTGCAAAAGGGCTTTTTGAAGGTATAGTTTTGAATGTGCCTGCACAAATTCCTGGGAATCTCCTTTGCCAAGAATGGACAACGCCTCATCAAACCGGCGGAAACTATTGGCATAATCCTCAGTCCACCAATGGCACCAGCCGAGTTCCTCGAGTGCGTTTGCATGTTCCAGGGAATCCTGGCCATGGTTTCTGCTGGCTTTTGCTATGTTTTCCCTGAGGTAAAGGATTGCCTGTTCAGATTGGCCGGCCTCCAGCATAGAAAGGACTGCCCGCAATGTGGGGGATAAGGTTTTTTCCGCGGGCATTCCCATGGTTGTTCCTAGGAAAGTTTGGAGGTTGCCAATTCTATAGCCTTGTTAATGGCATCTGGAATCTTGGAGGGATTTTTTCCGCCGGCTTGTGCCATCCCCTTGGGGCCACCACCCTTGCCTTCAACTGCCGGAGCTATTTCAGAGATCAATTTTCCGGCTTCGATTCCTTTCGCTTGGAGATCATCGCTAACAGAAATCATCAAACCAACTTTGCCTTCGTCATCCCAGGCAACAAGAACAATCGATGAACCAGCTTTCTGCCGAATTCGATCCAGATGAATACGGATCTGATCGGATGATGCTGCGGGGATTTTGCCGGCAATCACCTTGCTGGTACCAATGATTTTTGCTTTTTCCAGGAGTTTGTCCATCTCCCCAGCGAGATCTGATCCCTGCCCCTTGGAAATGTTTTTCTTTAAGCTTTTAATTTCTTCCAGCAGTGAATCCAGCTTGGTTCCTAATTGGGTGATGGTACAACCCAATTTGCCGGACAGTGATTCGATTAGGGCGGAAGTTTTCTTGAATTCTTCCCATGCTTCCTTGCCGGTGACGGCGGTGATTCTGCGAATACCCTTGCCTACAGATTCCTGACTGATGATTTTGAACATCCCAACTTGATTGGTCGAATCAAGATGAGTTCCGCCGCAAAACTCCACGGATGAACCATTTTTTCCGGGTTCCCCAATGGTGATAACCCGAACGGGGTCGGGGTATTTTTCGCCAAACACGGCCTGCACTCCAGGAATCTGTTTTGCCTTCTCCAAGGGCATGATCTCAGCTTTGACTTTGAAATCACCTCGAACCTGGTGGTTTACAAATTCCTCTATGGCTTGTATTTCCTCGGGTGAGATGGCTTTGGAATGGGAAAAATCAAACCTGGCCCTTCGGTCATCCACCAGCGACCCTTTTTGCTCGACATGATTTCCAAGAGTGCTTCGCAAGGCAAGGTTCAGCAGATGGGTGGCGGTATGATTGCGCCTGATATCCATTCTTTGTTCGGAAACCTGAATGCTTGCAACCTGTCCACAGGAAATGGAACCTTCCACAACGACGCCGATATGAATGATTCCCTGCCCGATGCGTTGGGTGTCTTTGATTTCAAATTTTCCGGTGGGGGTGACAAGGGTGCCTGAATCTCCAACCTGACCGCCCTGCTCCGGGTAGAAACAGGTCTTGTCAAAAAACAATGACGATTCCTGCCCTTTTTCCAGTTTACCCTGGGTGGTTACGGCATGATTTTGAATCCAGCCCAGGATTTTAGCCTCCATTTGCAGATTCCCATATTTGAAGGAATCATCGGTTAGGGGGATATCTCCCTGAATGGCGCTGACCACCTGACTTTTTCGATCCTTGCCGGACTCTTCCTTGAATTTTTCAAACAGATCCTGATATCCCGCAAGGTCAATCGAAAGGCCTACTTCCGCGGCCATCTGGGCGGTGATATCCGGGAAAAAGCCAAACGTGGTATGCAGGTCAAAAACATCGGAACTGGGAATGGATTTTCCACTACCGGACTTGGTTCTTTCCACCACTTCATGAAATAGTTTCATGCCACGCTCCATGGTGCGCAGGAACGCTTCTTCCTCCTCGAAGATAATTTTGGAGACCTTCTCGGTTGAAGCCTTCAGCTCTGGAAAAGTATCCCCCATGCCGGAAACTACCGTGGAGCATAATTCATGGAGGAATGGTTTTTTGAAACCCAAGTATTGCCTGCCGAACCTTTCCGCCCTTCGCAATACGCTTCGAAGAACATAGCCACGTTTTTCGTTGGAGGGGACTGCTCCATCTGTGATTGCAAAGGTTAGGGTCCTAATATGGTCCCCAATGACACGATAAGCGGTATCTTTAAGGTCATCGAGTTTACCGGTGTAGGCGGGGGCGCCACTAAGCTGGCGAATGGATTCGAATATGGGCGTGAAAATATCGGTGTCGTAGTTGGAGTTCTTTCCCTGAAGGACCGCTGTTACCCTTTCAAACCCCATGCCGGTATCAACATGTTTAGCTGGCAAAAGTGTCAGGGAAGAATCCGGGTTTCGATTGAACTGGATGAATACGAGATTCCAAATCTCGATGCAAAGGGGGGTTCCCTTGTTCACCAGTTTGCCGCCAGATTTATCGGGGGTAAGATCGATGTGGATTTCCGTGCAAGGTCCACAAGGACCGGTGTCTCCCATTTCCCAGAAATTGTCTTTTTTGTTTCCAAGATGAATGTGGTTGTGGGGGATATCCGTTTCGTTTTTCCAGAAAGATGCCGCTTCGTCGTCCGCCAAAATATTGTTATGCGGGTCCCCTTCAAAAACAGTGGCGTGAAGCCTGGTTCTGTCAAGCCCCCAGACTTTGGTTAAAAGTTCCCAAGCCCATGAAATGGCTTCCTTTTTAAAGTAATCGCCAAACGACCAGTTTCCCAGCATTTCAAAAAAGGTGTGGTGATAGGTGTCCTTGCCCACATCGTCCAGGTCATTGTGTTTTCCACCAGCGCGGATGCATTTTTGCGAGTTTACCGCCCTCTTGAAGGGGCGGGAACCGGTTGCAAGAAAAACATCCTTAAACTGGTTCATGCCGGCATTGGCAAAAAGTAGCGTGGGATCATCATGAGGTACCACACTGCTGGAGGGCACGAAGGTGTGGCCGTGCTTCTTAACGAAAAAATCCACGAATTGTTTTCTGATCTCATTGCTGGTTGACATGACTATTCCTGTGATGGTTTTGATTTTTCTATCTGCAAGTTAACTTCGGAATAAACTTCCCTGAGTGGAATCTTGTTGAGCCGCGCAACCCTGGCGCAATCCTCGTATTCGGGTGTGATGATACCATGGCCGCTGTAATCCCATCCTTTTTTGGCGGCTATCTCTCCAAATTTGGTGGTTACCTTGATGGATTCCCTTTCCAGTTTGACACGCTGCAGCGTTTGCTTGCGAATGCCAAAGGTGCCGGTTTCTGAAAATATTTTATTTTCCAGAACGGATGTGTCTTCGGATTTGCAAATTACCCCGAGAATCAGGCCCGGCCTGTTTTTTTTCATCACGACAGGTTTTGCATATACATCGAGTGCACCTGCCACCAACAGTTCCTCCATGCAGTAAGCAACCAGTTCCGGGGATATGTCATCCAGGTTGGTTTCTAGAAGGGTTATGGTATCGGTGCTTTGTGGTTTTTGGGATTCCCCAAGAAATACCCTGAGGATATTGGCCTGGCCCGGCAAATCCATGGTTCCAGCACCACAGCCAACCTTGGTTAATTTCATATCGAATGTTTCGCGCCAATCCCCCACCAGTGCCGTCAATATGGCGGCGCCAGTCGGAGTGGTGAGTTCTTTCGAAATATGGCTGGAAGCAATTGGAACCCCCTCAAGAAGTATCGCTGTCGCAGGGGCTGGAATCGGCATGACTCCATGTTCGCAACGGATGGAACCATGCCCTGTAGGCACACTTCGTGAGGAGAAATGGCTGATATCGAGGTTGGTGATACCGATGGCCGATCCAACAATGTCCGTTATGCTGTCGGCGGCACCCACTTCATGAAAGTGAATTTTATCAAGTGGCATCCCGTGCACTTTTGCTTCAGCTTCGCCCAATTTGCGAAAGATGTCTTTGGCAAGGCTTTTCGCCCGGTTTGGAATCTGTGCCTGATCGATGATGGATTCTATCTGGTGGAGGTATCGGTGCTTGGTTTCAAGAGTTGTTTCTACGATCGCTTGGGTAGCGCAAATGCCGTTTTTTCTAGTTTTTTCGAACGATAATTGAACCGGGATGCCTAGTGATTGAACTCCAGAAATGATGGACTGGGGGCATGCGCCAGCATCAACAAGTGCGCCCAGCACCATGTCGCCGCTTATGCCGCTGAAACAATCGAAATGCAGTATTTTTGCCACCATTCCTCCCTTTGGAATATTGTAGGAAGGCGGTGTTATTGTTAAATATTCGGGGACAACATTGAAACGCTACGGTGTCTGGATTGAACCAGATAATCACTTGGTTCTGGAACAATGGCGCTATGGCGGTAAAGGTGGTTCTTCAGGAATGATGGGGAGAAGTCATGGGGAGTTTGCCTATGAAAGTGCCATTCGTGATCCTGAGGCACAAATTCATCTGAATAAGGCCAGCTCCTGAAAGGTGAAAAACCCAAAACTTTTTCAAGTTTTTCGCTTATCATGGTGACATTGCCCGCCCTGGGGGGAATAGGCCCGGCTGCCATTCTTGGGCAACCATGAAGGAGGGTTGGATCGTAACCACCCATCTTGTTCACGATTTGTCCGATTTGGAACAAAGACAAGTACCTTGGACCGCCGAAGTGAAATATTCCATTTTGATCGCCTTTTAGAAAGATTTCGAAAACTTTATTCATATCCTCGACATATGTCGGCGACCTGACCTCATCATAATAAAGGGTGGCGGGCTTGCTTTTCTTGAATCGCGATTCAATCCAGTCGATCGCGCCTGCATGTCCGTTGAAACTTGGCCCCATGGGAAGGGAAATCCTAAGGATTGCAGCGCTGGGGCAATTTTTTTGTACCATTTGCTCCCCTGCCACCATGGTTTTTCCATAATTGGTGACCGGATCAACCTCTGAAGTTTCCAAGTACTTCCCATTGCCACATTTGCCGGAAAAAACAAGATCCGAGGATATATGCACCAGTCTAGCTTTAAATTTGGAGCAAAGGCTTGAAACCACTTCTGCGCTAGCCACATTGGTTTTCATGGCCAGATCAGGATTTAATTCACACGCCTTTAGAGCGCAACTGCCGGTCGCGTTAAGCACACTTTTAAATTTGTACTTTTCGAAAAGTCTTTGCATGGAAGAAGAATCTTCGGGATCAATGGCATAAATACCATCGCCTTTCATGCGCCAGGTTTCCGTGGGGCGTATGGCAACAATACTTCCCGGGTAGATGGACTTGGCCCAGGCATAGAAATTAAAACCAGGAACCCCGGTAACCCCGGTGACCAATACTGGATGATAAGATGTTTCTACGGAGGTCATGATAAAAGACGCAAGTATTTGAAATTAGATGCCACTAAATATTCTTAGTCCACTCGTTGGCGATTAATCTTGTGGCGTGGGGAATTTTTATTTCCAGTTCCTTTAATTGAAGTTCCTGCTCGCTACCCAGGGAAATGCCTTTTTCCTTCAGCTCCTGAATTTCGTCAAAAAGGGTGGCATCCTTCATGATTTGGTCCTTGAGGGCCAAACCTTCATAGGTTGTAAGCGGGAAAAGTTCCTTGTTGAGGTAGATTTCGTGGTTCATGATCTTTAAGTTGTATGGCTCGGGCGGGAGTCGAACCCGCACGCCTTACGGCACAGGCTCCTAAAACCTGCATGTCTGCCAGTTCCATCACCGAGCCAATATTTTTTAATATACAGGCGAAACAGAAGATTCCCAGATTACTTCCTTGGCCATCCCAAATGTTTTTGCAAGAATTCGTAAGTGCCCTTGCCATGGATCTCATGCCCACCCTTGAAATATTCAATGGTGGTGTTTTCTGGAATATCCTGCATGGCATAAAAGCGCCTTACTTTGCTGAATTCCCATGAAACCATCTCATCATTGCCAACTCCATCAGAATGGCCTCTCTCCACCATGAAAGGCCTTGGGTGAATCAGATAAGCCATTTCGGCATAATTAAAGGTTTTTCCAAGATTGAATTCATACATTTCGTACTCAAAAGTCCACATGTAACTACCTATGTAGTCAATGGAAACATTCTTTCCGATCCATTCATTGAAATCCCCGGAACATATCGACAGGCAGTAATCTGGCAAAATAGAGGGAACCCGCATGGCAGTTTTTCCTCCATAACTTAAACCATAAAAGGCAATCTTGGTTCCATCCACCTCCGGGATGCTTTTCAGCCATTGCAGAATGGCCTCATGTTGACGAATGATGAATGAAAAAAGGGATAAGCCAATCGGGTTTGCCATTCTTTGCAATTGGCGGAATTCTGTCTTGCCGATGTAGGGGTTTTGCGGCGCAAAAACGACATAGCCTTTGCGCGCTAGTTCCGCACCAAAGGAATTGTAATAAGGCGTCTTTTTATCAGGGACGCACACATCAACGGGTTTTCCCTCAAGGCCATGCTGGCAAACGACAACGGGACGTTTTTCCCCCTCCTTTATATTTTTGGGAATGAGAATTATCCCTTGGGCGAATACATCCTCATAAATATCCAGGGTAACTTCAAAGCCCTTGAATTCCGGGGTGTCGTAAATCAACCGTGATTTGGGATTTTTCTCCAGATTTGGCGGGGGAAGTTTCCCAATCACATCCTCCCAGAAGACATTGCGTAATTCATTTAACCTTTTGCTGACAGTATCAGGGGGGGAATTCGCGGAAAGGTTCAGGAACTTGTTCCTGACGGATTCCGATTGCCGCCATGACCGCTGCACAAATTCAACCATGTTTTGGAATTGGCGTATTTGTCTTTCTTCGTGATGATTGACTGCGAGAACGGTATTTTGTGATTTTCCAAATGCGTTAAGATTTGCTTTTACCGAGGCATCTT
>JBEGQX010000133.1:0-7762 GCA_041180805.1 Planctomycetota bacterium | reverse complement strand
AACGCTGAAAGGGTTCTCTTAACACATGGCTTCACCTCGGTGTTTTCCAGATACCTTTTGCAACACAGCGTCAATGCCGAAGTGCTTTCCACCCATTACGAAGGCGAGACGGACCTTGGGGATAGTAACGAAATGACGGAATCATCAGAGGTGGTTTCGCAATGAAAAACTTTGCGGCTCTCTTTAAAAACCTTGATTGCACCAATAAAATCTCCGCCAAAATCAGGCACCTGGAAGAATACTTTAAATCCACCCGCGCCGATGATTGCGCCTGGGCTTTATACCTTCTGGGTGGTCAAAAAATTAAAAGACTATTAGGCCCACGCATGCTTGCACTCATTGCTCAAAAATATGCTGGAATTCCAGATTGGTTATTTGAGGAATGCTACGAAACCGTCGGTGACCTTGCTGAAACCATTGCACTGGTATTACCCCAGTGTGAAACCTCAATCGACTACAGGCTAAGTGAAGTCCTTGGGAATCTTTTAAAATTATCGCAGCATGGTTCAGAATCGAACCCTGAAATTCATATCCTCGATTTCTGGAAGCAATCCGCAAGTCTTGAGCGATTCCTGTTCAACAAGGTAATCACAGGCGGCTTTCGAGTAGGGGTTTCGAGGCAATTGGTTTCCAAAGCCATTTCCAACTCCTTTCAAATTCCCGTGGAGATTATTCAGCAAAGGCTCATGGGTAGCTGGGAACCAACGGAAGAATTTTTTCACCAATTAACATCGAAAGAATCAACACAAGACGATTCATCCAAACCCGTGCCGTTTTGTCTGGCCCATCCTTTACAGGAAGACTGTTCGAATCTTGGTGATCACTCAAATTGGATAGCGGAATGGAAATGGGATGGCATAAGGGCTCAATTCGTACGCGACCAAAACCAACTTCATATTTGGTCTCGCGGAGAGGAATTATTGACTGAAAATTTTCCAGACCTGGTTCGACCCGCAATGAAATTACCTGAAAACACCATCCTGGATGGGGAGATTCTTCCATGGGACGGAACAAAGATCCTCAGGTTTCAAGACCTTCAAAAGAGGATCAATCGTAAAAATCCATCTGAAAAATTCCTTGATCAAAACAAAGCGTGTTATGTTGCCTTTGATGTACTGCGACTCAAAAACCAAGACTTGACAAACACACCCCTGAAAACAAGAAAAGAAATGCTCTATGAGCTTCTACCCCAAGGAAACCAACATATCATTTCTGTTGCAGAAAGCCTGCGCCATGATTCCTGGGAGGAATTAAAATTATTAAGAAATCAAAGTAGAACTCTTGGTGTTGAAGGTTTAATGCTGAAAGACATGGAAGGGAAATACACCCCAGGCAGGGTCACAGGCAATTGGTGGAAATGGAAAGTGGAACCCTATAGCGTTGATGCGGTTCTGATATATGCCCAAAGCGGGCATGGCAGACGGGCGTCCCTGTATTCAGATTATACTTTTGCGGTTTGGGATAATGAAAATCTGGTTCCATTTGCCAAAGCCTATTCTGGCCTAACTGACAGCGAAATTGGCAAAGTTGACAAATTCATCCGACAGAACACCTTGGAAAAGTTTGGGCCCGTGAGAAGTGTAAAGCCTGAACTTGTATTTGAAATTGCTTTTGAAAACATTCAAATCTCGAAACGCCATAAATGCGGTATGGCTGTGCGTTTTCCTAGAATTCTTAAATGGAGAACCGACAAAAAACCATGTGATGCAGACAAACTGGAACACCTGAAAAGCTTGATTCACGAAAAGCAACCCTTTACTGAGGCTTCGAAGTAATAGTCATGAATAGCTTGAAGCCAGCAATGGATTGGTTCAAATCCAAGCATTGGAAGCCTTTTCCATTCCAAAAAGAGGTATGGAATAATTATCTTAAAGGAACTGACACACTACTTCACTCCACGACCGGGTCTGGCAAAACCCAGGCAGCATGGTTTGGCCCCTTGCTTGAATACGTATCCAAGAATTCCGTTCGCAAAAAAGAAATCGAGCCCATACGGGTACTTTGGATAACCCCATTAAGGGCATTATCCGGCGACACTATCTCCGCACTTTCTGAACCAATTGAATTCCTGAAACTACCATGGACAATTGAAAAACGAACTTCTGACACAACAACCACCCAAAAAAGAAAACAGAAAGAAAAATTACCAACTTGCCTCGTAACAACCCCCGAAAGCCTTTGCCTGCTACTTAGCTACCCACAAACACAGGAAAGATTTCAAACACTAAATTGTATTGTGATTGACGAATGGCATGAATTTCTCTCAAGCAAAAGGGGGGTACAAATAGAACTGGCTTTGGCCAGGTTGCGAAAAATAAGCCCTGAAGTAAGAACCATAGGTCTTTCCGCAACTTTGGGAAATCTGGAAAGCGCTGCAAAAGTTTTATCCCCATCAACGAGTGAACCAAAGTCAATCATTGTTGAGGGGAAAATCCCAAAAACCATTCAGGTTGAATGTTTATTTCCGGACTCCATCCAAAAATTTCCGTGGGCAGGCCATCTCGGCACCCAAATGATCCAGCAGGTTGCGGATTCCATAGAGGAAGTGAATTCCAGCCTGGTATTCACCAATACCAGGTTTCAGGCTGAAAACTGGTATCAATCTCTCTTAAAACTTCGACCAGATTGGGCTGGAATCATTGCTTTACATCATGGGTCCCTAGATCAAAAGAAAAGAACATGGGTGGAAAATGCCCTGAAAAATGGAAGTTTGAAAGCCGTTGTATGCACTTCCAGCATGGATTTGGGAGTTGATTACCAGTGCGTGGAAAGAGTGTTTCAGATTGGTAGCCCAAAAGGAGTTTCCCGCTTGATTCAACGTGCGGGAAGAAGTGGCCATCAACCTGGCAAGCCAAGTACAATTTTCTGCGTTCCAACCCATGCGATGGAGTTTGTTGAAATTGCAGCCGCAAGACAAAAAATCCTTGAGCATGAACTGGAAGACAGAATCCCCGTCGAAAAACCACTGGATGTTTTATCACAACATGCTGTCACCCTTGCATGCTCCGATGGTTTTGAACCAGCAGAACTGTTCAAGGAAATAAGATCCACGTGGTCATTTAGGAATCTGGACCCCATTGAGTGGAAATGGGTGCTGGATTTCATTAGCTTCGGCGGTGAAACTTTAAGGGCTTACGATGACTTTAAAAAAGTAAGCATCCAAAACAATCGGTTTTACATTCGCGAAAATGGAATAGCCTCCAGGCATCGGATGTGCATAGGCACCATCCTTTCAGACGCTTCCATCCTTGTCCAATTTTTGCGCGGACCAAGGATTGGCACTGTTGAAGAATCATTTTTATCCAGGCTTAAACCGGGTGACTGTTTCAGCTTCGCAGGCAAGCATCTGGAACTTGTAAGAATCAAAGACATGAAAGCTTATGTGAAAAACGCCCGAAGAAAGAAAAACCTGATTCCAAGATGGAATGGTGGCAAAATGCCTCTCAGCACACAACTTGCTGAAGGGGTTCGGCATCTGCTGCACCAAGCTGGCAAAAATGTTTTGGTATCCCGGGAAATGGCTTTTATTGAACCTTTACTGAATCTTCAGAAAAAACTTTCCTCCATTCCGCATTCCGATGAACTCTTAGTTGAGAATTTAAAGAGCCGGGATGGATACCATCTGTTTGTCTTTGCTTTTGCAGGGCGACTTGTGCATGAAGGCCTTTGCGCTTTAATAGCTCACCGAATTTCAAAAAATACGCCCATCACATTCACAATGACCGCGAATGACTATGGATTTGAATTGCTTTCAAGTCAGCAGATTCCCGTTGATTTTGAATCATGGTTTAGCACGGCCCGTTTACATGAAGACATTTCCAATTCAGTAAACACCTCCGAAATGGCCCGAAGACATTTTCGGGAAATAGCCAGAATTTCCTGCCTGGTCATGGAAGGAATCGGAAAAATAAAAAAAACATCCCGTCAATTGCAGGCATCCTCCGGATTGCTTTTTGATGTCTTTTCGGAATATGACAAGAACAATCAATTACTTGCCCAGGCAAAAAATGAAGTATTGGAAAAACAACTGGATTACCAAAAACTAAAAAAAACCCTTGAGGAACTCAGCCGGAGGAGATCCATCATAAATATCATCCCAAGACCGACCCCATTATCCCTGCCTTTAATGGCTGACCGTATCCGCGATACAACCAGTTCCGAATCACTTGCTGAAAGAATCATTAGAATGCAAAAAGAGATGATTGAAGGTTGAGGCACAATTGAACAGGAATCTAAAAACAATCCACTTTCATGGAATTGACCTCATATTATTGCCCCAAAAAGCCTTGTTTCATCAACAAGAAAAAACTCTTTTCATAGCAGATCTTCATTTGGGCAAGTCCGGAACATTCCGGGCCCACGGAATACCCATACCAGATTCCATGGCTGAAAAAGATTTAAAAACCATCTCGGAATTGCTGGCAAATTTCTCGGTATCCCATCTCATTATTCTTGGCGATTTCCTTCACCATGCAACGGGAAGAAATTCCAAATTGGACGATCTGATTTCCCAATGGAGAATCTCCATTGCCAGAACCAAAATCACATTAATTATCGGCAATCATGACAGAAAGTCTGGCGCCTTGGAAAAGAATTGGCAAATCATCTCCGAGGAGGAACCTTTCCCCTATTTTGGATTGGATCTTTGTCATATCCCGGATCTTGAATCTAATCGCCCCACCATGGCAGGGCATATTCATCCCAAAATTCGAATAAATCCAAGGGGCAAGGAATCTTTGTCATTACCTTGTTTCTGGAAAACCGCCTCAACGCTTATACTTCCCGCTTTTTCAAGCTTCGCCAGCGGCAAAAACATCAAACCATTCAATGGAGATTATTGTTTTCCGATTGCGGGAGAATTGATTTCAGAACTGGGTTTTTAAAAATGATCAAAGAACTTTAAGTGACTTTCGAAATTTGTCCGCCTGTCGCCGAATTAAAGCACGGTCGCTATTTTCAAACCTGGAAAGATTCCTGACTTGCATTCCCATTCTGGGATTCTTTGACAGCATTTTTTCATGACGAATTAAAAAATCCCAATACATGGCTGTAATTGGACATGCATTCTCCCCCACGCTTTGAGAGGGATCAAATTTGCATGTCTTGCAATAATTACTCATACGGTTGATATAACTTCCGGATGCAATATAGGGTTTGGATGCCATCATACCTCCATCCGCATATTGCGACATACCCAATGAATTTGGTAACTCCACCCATTCCACAGCATCCACATATACTGCGAGATACCATTCATGAACCTGTTTTGGGTCAACCCCATACAGAAGACAAAACAAGCCCGTTACCATCAAGCGCTGGATATGATGCGCATAACCGTATTCAAGAGTTTGCCCAATGGCACACTTTAAACAGTTCAGATCTGTTTCACCTGTCCAAAAAAAGTCCGGAAGTTTTTCACCAGCATTAAGGGAGTTTCGCCCAAGGTAATCTGGCATTAATAGCCAGTAGATTCCCCTCACATATTCCCTCCACCCAAGAATCTGCCTTATAAATCCCTCCACGGCCGCTAGCGGGGCATTGCCCTCACGATATTCCTTTTCCGCCCCCCTTATCACTTCAAGCGGATGCAGCAGATGGAGATTCAGGGAAGATGCAATAAGCGAGTGATACAACCATGGTTGGTTTGTCCACATGGCATCCTGATGGTCGCCGAAAAATGGCAGGCGATTTTTCAAAAAGTCATCCAAAGCTGCCAAAGCTTGCTTTCGATCTACCGGCCAGGGAAAAGAATCAATTTTTCCGGGATGATTTGAAAAAAGCTTTTGTACCAAACCCATTACGTTTTTCGTTATTTTATCGGGTTTGAAACTTAATGGGGCAGGGAGTAAGCCAGGACCAGTTTTTGGAAAACTCTTCCTGTTTTCAGCATCAAAGTTCCACTCTCCACCCACCGGTTTTTGTCCATCCATCAAGATGGAATGTTTAACACGCATCTCCCTGTAAAAATACTCCATACGAAGCTGTTTTCTCTGGGCAGCATGATCTGCAAATTCTTTATCGGTGCTTAAAAAATGACTATCTTCAATAATCTGGATGTTAATCTTTTTTGATTTTGCAAGATCATTGAATGACGAAATCAGCCTGTATTCCCCAGGTTTTCGCAATCGGATTTCTTCACAGGAATGGGTATCCAAAAAGGCCCTCAAAGCCTCGGGAAAAGAGTTGAAATTATTGGTTTCAGCAAGTTCATGATAGAAAACCTTGTAACCGGAATTTCTAAGTTCATCTCTGAAATGGCGCATGGCACTTAAAAACAGAACTATTCTAGCCTTGTGGACCCAAACCCTTTCCGATTCCTCGAGTACCTCCGCCATCCACACAATATCCTTGGACTTGTCGATCTCGTCAAAGAATGAAGATTGCAGATCCAATTGATCTCCCAAGACCACATACAATTTCCTGAAAGATTTAGTGGCTGCCATTTGTCTTATTATTCCTGTTTTTTCTGCATTTTTCAGAGCAATATTTAACCTCAGGCCAGTTTTTTTCCCATTTCTTTCGCCAGGAAAAAGGCCTGGCACACATGGGACATATTTTCTGGGAATTATTTCTCATACCTCAGTTATCCAGATTTCTTTTTAAAGGTGGCCTTCCCCTGGAAGGCAACGCGGGTGAGGTAATCAAAGTTTTCGTAAACCTGGCGAGTTGCCCAAGACTATCTCCACAAAAGTGGAAGGAAAGACTTTTTCGCAATTCGGGAGTTATAGCTTGGCCACCTAAAACCATAATGGTACCGCTGCGCGATGCGCAATCAAATAGCCTTTTATTGTCTAACTTGAATTCTTCAGCGTTTTGCACATGACTGACAGACATCCAAATCAATTTAGGCTGGTATTCTTCAATCGCCTCTAAAAATGAAATCACAGGGGTGTTTGGCCCCAAATTCATCGTTTTCCATCCCTGATCAATCAATACCAATTCAGCGAGGTAATTAGAAATCAGGTAATTATCCAGCGCGATACAACCACCAATTGCCAGTGGACGGTTATCAAGATACGAAAGATTTAGAACAGACCTTAGCTCAGCGAGACAATTCATCACTATCTGTGTTGCGCAATGTTCCTGCAAAATGGTTCTTTTACCAATTGTCCATTCATGGCCGATTTTAGACATAGCAGGACCGATGATTTCATCAGCAATCTGCTCAACCGGCATTTTATTTTGATACGCAGCATTAAGGATACTTGAGCACAAATCTTGATTTTTGTTTACCAAAGCATCGTGAAAAGTGTCTTTGTTGACGGTTGTTGATCCAGAGGCCAAAAGATCCTGCTCTAAGACCTTGCTGAGATCGCTGGAGGGAATGGCTTTCTGCCTGGATAATCTAAGTAGGTCAGCCATTAAAATCTTTCTATGGCCGCCGGGAGTCTTTTGGGCAGGCAGAATGCCTTCATCAACCCACCGTTTAATGGTGGAGACGCTGCAGTTAAGAACTTCAGCTGCATCTTGGGTAGAAATCAAAAGATCTAATTCCATAAAAAGTCCAAATAGTTCATTCAATAATCGATTCAGTATTCCAATATTAGCAAAAAATCGGTCATAAAATCCATTCGAATCACAAAAACGTTTAATTCGTCCATTTTAATATTGCCGCGACCATCAAAATCATTTAATTTAATAGAACGTTTTGGACGATTCAATAAACGGAGGTTATCATGACTACGAAAAGTAATTTGAATTCTCCAGCCATTCAGTTTCCTAAATTCATTTTCCACAGGTCTTTCAATAATAAAAGTGCTCC
>JBEGQX010000132.1:0-3399 GCA_041180805.1 Planctomycetota bacterium | reverse complement strand
GGTTTCTATCCCCGATCAAGTTTCACCCCGGCGATTACGGTATTGCCCCAAATAACATCGAGGCAACAGATACCTCCCAGCTTTTAGGGCTTCTGGCAGCAAAGCAGGCATTGGAAAACGCAGGTTATCAAAGTGGTGTTGGTGAACCTGCGGAAGGACTGCGAAGCTGGGATCGATCCCGCGCCAGTGTCATTCTTGGTGTTACCGGCACATTGGAACTTGTTATTCCGTTGGGCGCAAGACTGGGGCACCCTCGCTGGAGAAAAGCTCTGAAGAATGCAGGCGTTGATGATGCCACTGCAAACCGGGTGATGGATGATATTGCGGAATCTTATGTCCCCTGGCAGGAAAACTCTTTCCCCGGGCTGCTCGGCAATGTTGTTGCGGGGAGAATTGCAAATCGACTGGATCTTGGTGGTACCAACTGCGTGGTGGATGCAGCTTGTGCAAGTTCGCTTGGAGCAGTGCATCTGGCGGCGTTGGAGCTATGGGCCGGCCGCTCTGATATGGTGATCACGGGGGGCGTGGACACCTTTAATGACATATTCATGTTCATGTGCTTTAGTAAAACTCCCGCTCTTTCACCAACCGGTCATTCCAGGCCTTTTGATGCCGAGGGTGATGGAACCGCGCTGGGGGAAGGTTTGGGTTTAGTTGTACTCAAGCGTTTGTCAGACGCTGAAAAAGCCGGAGACAAGATCATAGCGGTGTTGCGTTCGGTTGGTTCTTCCAGTGATGGAAAAGGTGGCGCTGTTTATGCACCCAAGGCGGAAGGCCAAATGAAAGCCCTGCAGGCAGCCTATAAGGAAGCCAACATTAGTGTTGATACCATAGAGTTGGTGGAAGCTCATGGCACGGGAACCAAAGTTGGAGATGCCACTGAATTAAGCTCGTTGATGAAGGTGTATGCAGATAGGGATGGAAAATCGTCCCCCTGTGCGGTTGGATCTGTCAAAAGTCAGATTGGCCATACCAAGGCTGCCGCTGGTGCAGCCGGCCTAATCAAGGCTGCCGCGGCGCTGTTTCACAAGACCATTCCACCTAGCATCAAGGTAAGAAAGCCTCTTGAGGGGCTTTTACGCGGGCAATCCTCTTTTTACCTGGCTTCCAAAAAACGACCTTGGGTTGGAACCTCCTCGCATCCCCGTCGCGCAGCCATTAGTGCCTTTGGATTTGGAGGAAGCAATTTTCATTGCGTTTTGGAGGAATATAAGACTGAAAAACTCGCTCCTGATTGGGATGGCAAAGTGCAAATCCTGGCACTTTCGGCACCCTCCAGGGAAGAGCTGATTCAGAAATTGCAGGCTCTTCCTTCCCAGCAGTCTTGGTACGCCTGGCGCAAGTTATGTTCTCAACTGAGGAAGATTTTTCAAGCAGATGAGGCTTATCGCTGCCTGATCGTTTCCCAGCAATCGGATGCCGATCTAGGGCAGAAAGTTCAAAAAGCGATTGATCAATTGAAAAAAGGTGGAATAGAGGCGGTTACAGCCCCGGGAGTATTTTTTGGTTCCGGCAAAAAGCAAGGCAAACTTGCATTCCTGTTCAGCGGGCAGGGGGCGCAGTACCCTGCGATGTTCCTAGATCTTGCTTGCCTTTTCCCGCAATTTCTAGACGCACTAAAGCTTGCTCATGAGGTTCAGGAAGAGATTTCACCGAACCAGCCACGTTTGGCGGATTTGATTTTTCCTTTACCGGGCTATTCGGAACAAGATCAGGCAAAGGATGTGGAATGTCTTAGAAGAACCGATGTTGCCCAGCCTGCATTGGGGGCCGTGGAACTAGGGGCATACAAGGTATTGAAGCATTTTGGCCTGGCGCCTGATTTCTCCGCCGGACACAGCTTTGGTGAATTAAGTGCCTTGGCTTGCGCAGGGGTGATTTCTGAGCGTGATTTGCTGGCTTTGTCTTTTGCGCGCGGACGATTCATGGCAGAAGCCTCGGTGGGTGCCGGAGGAATGCTGGCAGTTCTTGCGCCTGAAAACGAAGTTCAATCCATTCTTAAATCCGGCAATATTTCCCTGGTAAGTGCAAATCGAAATAGCGCTAAACAAATTGTTCTTGCTGGGCCGGTCGATCAGGTTGATAAAGCTGCATTGTTATTGGGGCAAAAAGGTCTGGTGGCTCGCAAACTGCAGGTGGGTGGTGCGTTCCATAGTCCCATGGTTGCGGATGCCCAGATTCCATTTGCCAGTTTTGTGAATGAGCAAGTCGGTTGGAACAGGTTCCAACATCCTGTTTACTCCAATACACATGCCAAGCCTTACCCTGAGAATTTTCATGATGGGAAAGCTGTTCTGGCGGCCCAGCTTGCCAGAAGTGTCGAATTCCAATCAATGATTCAAGCGATGCACTTGGATGGCGGCCGTATTTTTATCGAGGTGGGGCCTGGCGGTCGATTAGTCGGGCTTGTCTCCGAAATACTTGCCGGCAAGGATCATGTTGCCCTGGCCCTGGATGCAAGCCAGGGTAAGAAACCCGGCGAATACGACCTTGCTCTATTGCTGGCCAAACTTTCCGCGTTGGGACATCGTTTGGAACTTTCCAAATGGGACGATTCCCAAATGCCCGCTGAGGAAAATTGCCAGGGATTCCATGTGGAACTTACCGGCGCAAACTATGTTAGGCCAAAGCCTGCGAAGTCTGCTTCAAAACCAAAAATTGAATCTAAAGCCCCTGTGGAACCGAAGATTGAGAAACCCGTTGAAGTAAAGAAAGTACCGAGTCAGCCGATGATCCCAGAAAACAAACCCACGCCAGTGACATCAAAATCGATGCCATCGGATGGATTGCTCAAGGCACTGGAGGTTACCAAATCCAGCCTTGATATGCTGCAAAAGTTGCAGGAACAATCCACACAAATCCACCAAATGTTCCTTCAGGGGCAGCAGGTGGCGCAAAGAAACCTTCAGGCGCTAATCGAGCAGCAACAGGCGGTGTTGCAAGCCTCTTTGGGATTAGTTCCTGTTTTTAGCAGGCAGGAGCCCGTGGCTGTGCAGCCAGTTCAGCGTATGGTATCTGCGCCACTGACAGTTCCCAGCCAGCCGGTTCAGGTTGTACAGCCAGTTCAGCCCACTCATTTGCCTACTGTTATTGAATCGCCAAAACCAACAGCGGTTCCCGTTATTCAGGCTCCAAAGGCTCCGCCTGCTCCCACGCCTGTGCATGTGGAACCCGTTGTGATTCCTGTCGCCAAAAAACAGGAAGCCCCGATAGTATCCCAAACGCCCGCTGCAGCCACGCCTTCCAATTCTGGAAAAATCACCACGGCACTTATAGAAGTGGTATCCGAGAAGACAGGTTATCCGGTGGAGATGCTGGATTTAAACATGTCGATGGATGCCGACCTTGGTATAGATTCCATCAAGCGTGTGGAGATACTAGCGGCATTGCAGGAAAAGT
>JBEGQX010000131.1:0-4815 GCA_041180805.1 Planctomycetota bacterium | reverse complement strand
GGTGTTAAGCGCATGGGTACAAACACCTTTGAAGCCACTGGTAATGTGGTGGATGATCCGACCTTTTTTAGAAACCTTGCCTATGATTTTGATGATGGCACCACAACCTACAATGAACTTTCAAATACTTTCGGTGTTCCTTCCAACCTGGGTGAGACCAGCGGTGCAACCTTGATAGAAACCGCGGTGGGCAGTGGAGATTCCGGTGGCCCTGGCTTTATCAATGTGAACGGAACACTCTATATTGCCGGAATTGTGAGTGGATCAACCGATGACAGCAGGTTCGGAAGCAACGGTGACTACGCCAGGGTTTCTGCATACGCAAGGGCGATTGACCTTATTGTTGGCACGCCAAACACTGGCAATTCCACGACTAATTTTGCGATAAGCCCATCCGCCAGTCCTTCATCAGTATCGGCGCCGGTGGTGAAAATTTATGATTCCACCATCGTTTACCCCAACAACACTGGTCCGAATGCAAATAATGCTGTCGCAAATGTCATGGCCTATGATCCTGGTTTCACGGGTGGGGTGACAGTGGCCATGGGTGATGTGAATCATGATGGTTTTGCAGATTTGATTACCGCCACCGGTCCAGGTGGTGGGCCTCACATCAAGGTGTTTTCCGGAGCTGATTACCAGACGGTGCTTTATAGTTTTTTTGCGTTTGAGCCAATATTTACGGGCGGCCTGACAATAGCCTCGGGTGATACGAACAACGATGGTTATTGGGATATGATTGTGGGTGCTGGTCCGGGTGGTGGGCCGCGAATCACGGTGTTCAGTGGTTTGAATCTAGCGGTGCTGCAGAACTTCTTCGCGTTTGAACCAACCTTTACGGGTGGTGTTCAGATCGCTACCGGTAAATTTGATGCAGATCCGAATTACGACATAATTGTGGGTGCGGGTGCGGGCGGCGGCCCCAGGGTAACCATCTACAATGGTTCAACTCTTGGCGTGATTCAGAATTTCTTCGTTTATGATGTCGCTTTTACCGGTGGCATATTTGTCGCATCCGGTAACGTTGGCGGAGGTTTGGATAAGATCATTGTGGGTGCGGGCGCAGGTGGCGGTCCGAATGTCAGGGTGTTTGATAACGCCGGCAATATGCTGCAAAACTTCTTTGCTTATGCCCCTGCTTTCATGGGTGGGGTAAGAGTTGCGAGTGGCATCATGAGCGTTGGCGGAACCAGCGGTGAAATCATTACTGTACCCGGTGCGGGTGGTGGTCCGAATGTAAGCGCGTTTAATTCTGCCAGTCAGTTGTTACCCATCAATTTCTTTGCCTTTGACCCAACCTTCGTTGGAGGTCTTTATAACGCCGGGGTCGGAGTTTCCTGATCGCGGGCTGAAGCCATGATTTTGCTGCCTTCCAGATCTTTAACCATGTATCATGGAATTGGTTGCATGATCTACTAATGGACTGGAACAGCCACTCATGGCGCATGGAAAAAACCTAGATGAACTGATCCGGAGTGTCCAGGATCGAGTGAAGAACGGCAAAACCATCTCTCTTGAAGAGATTTGTTCGGATTGCCCGGAGATGCTCGATGCGCTTAAAAATGCTCTTAGCAACACGCTGACACTGTGCCTGCCAGATCCCCAGGCACTTACAGGCTCACCCACCAACGACCAGACTATTGGTTATGAGCCGGCCGGTTCAGAATCTGTTCGCAAACAAAATACCCTTGCGATTCCCGGTTACATCATCCATGGTGAGTTGGGACGGGGTGGTATGGGTATTGTCTACCGTGCAAGCCAGGCGGCTTTGCGTAGAACGGTTGCCATCAAAACGCTTCTAAACACCTCTAATCTTTCAGGGGATCAAAAGGAAAGGTTGCAAAAAGAGGCTTCCGCCCTTGGCATGCTTCAACACCCCAACATTGTTCAGGTGTTTGATGTCAATGAACAGAATGGCCGGCCTTATTTTGTCATGGAGTTGGTGGAAGGCATAAGCCTGGATGAGGTGCTAGCCGGAAGGCTTTTACAGCCCAATGACGCTGCAACACTTACCTCCACACTGGCAAAGGCCATTCAGGCAGCACATGCCCAGGGACTGGTTCACCGGGATATCAAGCCTGGCAATATCCTGCTGCACGGGGGTAACAAGCCTAACAGGGATGAGAAGGTTCTGCCTTCCTCTTATTTCCATGGAGTGGTTCCCAAGATCACCGATTTTGGCCTGGCAAAGAAAGTGGACGATGCCCAGGAACAAGCGCGCACCCAGGGAATTGTTGGCACCCCTAGTTACATGTCGCCGGAACAGGCCCACCCTTCCATGGGAAAGATCGGCCCAGCCTCGGACACGTATTCCCTGGGCGCTATGTTTTACGAAATGCTGGTGGGTAAACCTCCGTTCATGGGAGGCACCTCGCTGGAGACCATCCGTCAGGTTGCCTTTGAAGAACCGGTTCCACCATCCAGAATTCGTCCAAGTATCCCCAGGGATCTTGAAACCATCTGCCTGAAGTGCTTGGAAAAGAAGCCTGAAAAACGGTATGCCACTGCTGGTGAACTGGCGAAAGATTTGGATGCCTACCTGAGCCACATGCCAATTTCCGCACGCCCCGCGAGTGTTGTGGAAAGGTCTTATAAATGGTGTGTGCGCAACCCGGCACGTGCGATTGCAGGGGTGTTCCTGGCACTGATATTGGTCGTGATTGGTGTCATCAAGACCAGGGTTGAAAATGAAAGGTTGAGAGTCAACAGGGAAAACCTCGGCCGGTTGCAGGAAAGCATAGGCCATCAAAGAGTCCTTGTGAATGACCTGACCCGAGCAGCAGTCTGGATGGCTGCATCCGATGACAATGAAACAAACAGGGAGAGAAAAGCGGCGAACAGACTGCGCTTTGGTGGATTGATGGATGGCTTTGTGTGGATTCGCGCCTATGTGGTGCACGATCAGGCGGTGCTTGGTGCCGAGTGGTCGCCCGATGGGGTCCATTATTTAACATATGGCGAGGATCGTTCCATTCGCGTGCATGATTCCCGGGCGTTTCCTGTAACCGTGGATAAACCGGTGACCAAAGCCGAAAGCAAACTGGGCATGGCGGAATACGGCGGAATCCGACTGGCAAGATTCTTTGATGAAAAACGAATACTTTTTATCGATGATTCTGGCAGCCTTTATCTTTGGAATTGGGACAAAATTGACCAGTCTCCGAAAAAAATCTCCGATGGTGTGCAGGCCTTTGATATTGATGCCAGTCGCAAGAGGCTTGCCATAGCCACGGAGGATGGGGTTTTTTTGGATGACAAGGGAATGGTCGATGAAACCATCTTCAAGGCAAAGCCTGTAAAGCTGGGTGGAAAAGCCAAGCAGTTGATATTCAGTAATGCGGATGGAAGATTGCTGGTTCGTGGCGAAAGGGATCTTTTTACCATCCAGGATGGCAAACTAGTAAGGCATGAAGAGGTTTTGGCCAAGCTGACCTGCATGGCCATAAGTCCGGATGGGAACTATGTTGCCACAGGGAATGATAATGGAAGAATTCAGGTATGGCGAAAGGGTGAAACCAAGCCAGAGAACAAGTTTATCTTTTCGCACCCGGAACCGGTGATTTGTCTGGCCTTTAGCACCGATTCGAAATTGCTCGCAAGCGGTTCTTCGGACAACCGAGCGAATGTCAGGAATTTGGAAAACGGCCGCTTGGAATACCAGATTTTGCACGAGGGCGATGTCACCTGCATGGCCTTTTCCAGCAACCCGGACTGGTTCATCACGGGTTCTGATGACAACACCATTCGCATTTGGCATGCCAAGACTGGAAGGCCGGCGAGCGGCACGCTGGTATACAACGCCACACTTCGTACCATCGTTCCACACCCCCGTGCCCCTCTGATGCTGGCCGGTGGAGATGACAATGTCTGCTGCATTTGGGACATGAAGCCCAAAAACAGGGTGGAGGTTCCTTTCGGGGAAAAGGTGGACAAGTTTCTGGTTGCAAAAAACGGAATGGTTTTTGGACAGTCAGGAAATATGGTCAAATGGGCTTCCTTTACCGAAATCTCTACCGCATTCCGTGAAAATGGGCAAAGCAGATTTGTTGATTTTAGTAAAACCATCCGATTTGATGTAATCTCGGAGAAGGCCCAGTCCATCAGTCTTTGGGGTGGGGATGATTTGCTGATATTGGAAACCGATGGCGCGGTTAGGCATCGCAAGCCCAACGGTGAAATAATGACCATTCTTAAAACCAACCCGGGTCACTCCCATGAGCAAACCATAATAGGGTCCAGAAATGGAAAATACTTTGTCCTTGAAACCCCCTCTGGTTACAAACGGTATAACAGAATGGTTTTCAAGGCCAATGGAGATGCACTGGCTTTGCCACATCTTGAAAACACACGTGCCATGGCCTTTTCGAAGGATGACAGTAGTTTTGCCTGGGGCAACAATAAGGGTGATCTTTTTGTGGTGAACCTGGCCGGCCAGGATTACAAAGTCCAGGAGGCCAAGGAATGGCACAAGGCTTCCATCGCTAGCATGGCATTTTCTCCGGATGGGAAAAAACTAGCCACAGGGGGCGAGGATATGTTCCTGAAAACCTGGCCGGAAGACCCGGCAAACTGGAAGGACTTTCCAAAACAGGTGGTGGATGGAAAACTGGAATTGGTGCCCCACCATGCTTCCTGCATATCACTAATTTGCTTTAATTCCGATGGCACAAAGATCATCACGGGTGGCGAAGACAATTCGCTAAGGGTTTGGAACGCAACCACCAGCAAGCCCCTTTCGGAATCCTTGCTGCATAATGCATCGGTTGCAGATGTTCAAATGTTCCTGTTCAGGAAATCAGATATTGAAATTGAGAT
>JBEGQX010000130.1:0-14738 GCA_041180805.1 Planctomycetota bacterium | reverse complement strand
TTGTTGCTGGTGATGCAAACAGATGCCGGCCCTGTTCGCGTGGCTGCGGCAAGATCGCTGGCCAATCAGGCTCGCAGCCAGGATGGAACCTCCAGGCTGTCGGTGGTTCTACCCGCCCTTCAATCCGGGCTGGGAGATGCTTCCATTGAAGTAGTGGTGGAATCCGCAGAAGGTTTGGGCGCCTTGGGTGTTCCAGCGGCGGTACCCTTGCTTGCCGGTTTGCTCAGGCACAAGGCCACGCTGGTTCGCAAAACTGCGTCGCAGGCATTGGAAAGAATCGCGGATGCCTCGGCTTTTGAGGAAATCCTGCATGCCATAGATGATACGGAACCGGAAATCAGGCTGTATTTGCTGGGTGCTCTTTCCCGCGCCGCCAATTCCCACAAGAACATGAAGGAAGCTGACCTTCTTCGCTTGCAAAGCAGGCTGGAAATTATGTTTCTTAGGGATGGAGATGCCGGCGTGCGTTCCAGGGCAGCCAGCCTTCTTGGTGATTTTGGCAATCCCAATCATCTTAATAATCTTTACAAGGCTGCGGTGACGGAAGGGGACCCACGAATCCAGGAAAAATCATGGGGCGCCTTCCTGGAAATCATCGTGCGAACTTCCTCACTGAAAATGATCCAAGACTGGAGCCTGGTTCTTCAAAAGGAAAATCCCCAGAGACAACTGGCGTTTCTGGTGGAAGTGTTGAACCGCTTTCAATCCAAGCCGGCGCAGGGCAGGATGGATTTAGCCCCTGTACGGGAATGGATGATTGAATGCGCCTTGCAGAATCAGAAATGGTTGCCAGCCTGGAGCGCCTGGCGCGAATTGCCACCCACTGTGGAAACCATGGAAATGGATCGCAGGTTGCAATGGCTATTGGCGGCGGCGGAACTTGCCTTGAAAGAAAATTCCATTAACGATGCCTTGCAGATTGTTGAAAGGGCGCGCCCGCACCTTGCCACACGAAAATCCCTGCAGGCGGAATTTGAAGCCATATCCCGCAAGGCTGTGGAAAACCAGCAACCGCGAAGATGATCAAGGCAGTCGGACTTGCTGGCTTTCGCAATATCTGCGTAATTTTTCCAGCAGGCGCGACTTTTCCTCCTTGCCCAGAAATGATCCCCGGATCGAATTCCTCGCGCTTAGGGCGAGTTCTTCGCGGGTAAGTTGAACCAGACCTTCGCATTGCGAATAATTTTCCCCTATATACCCTCCGAAATAAGCAGGATCATCCGAATGAATGCTTGCAAGCAAGCCAAGGTTCAGCATCTTGCGAATCGGGTGTTTGGAAAGATCGGGAAAAACCTTTAGTGCCTTATTGGAAAGCGGGCATACCGTGAGGGGAATTTGCTGCCGTATCAGGCGTTCCACCAGTTGGTGGTCTTCCAGGCATCGGACGCCGTGGTCGATTCTTTCCGCCCCCAGCAGATCGAGGCTGTCGCAAATGTAGGAAGGCGGGCCTTCTTCGCCAGCATGCGTGGTAACGCGAAAGCCCAGTTCCCGCACTTTGGCAAAGGCCTTCTGAAATTTCCGGGGTGGGTTACCCAACTCGCTGGAATCCAAACCAAAAGCCACAATGTTTTCACGATAAGGCAGACATTGATGAAGCGCATCCAGTGCGGAATCCTCATCCAGGTGCCTTAAAAAGCAGGGAATCAGCATAATGGAAAGATGAAGTTCTTTTCTTGCCCTGGCAACCGCCCCTAACAATCCTTCCATGACAGTGGCTATGGAAATGCCCCTGCTTATGTGAGCCTGGGGATCCAGGAATATTTCCGCATGCGCGACTCCCTGCAATGCTGCCTTTTGGAAATAAGCCCAGGCCAGGTCGTGGAAATCCGAGGCATCTCGCAGGACTTCCATCCCCAGATAGTAGATATCTAGAAACGATTGAAGGTTTGAAAACTGATAGGCTTTTTGGACTTCCTCCAGGGAAAGATATTTCAGTTGGATCTGGTGTTTACGCGCCCTTTCCAAAAGAAATTGCGGCTCCAGGGTTCCTTCGATGTGAAGGTGCAATTCAGCCTTGGGTAGTCCGGCAAGGAAATCCGCCATGGTAAGTACCTCGTCAGGAAAGGGAAAAGCAGGTTTTATTCATTATATTTTATCTTCCCCTGCGCCCCACAGTGCCCATATTGACAACGGAATAACCATAAAAGGCGGAATTCCCGATTTATTTTGAACCTTTGAAGGCAACCTGCCGATAGAGAAAACAGGATAAAAGATAAATCTGGAATATTTTGCCCTTTTTAACAGAGGGGCAAAACAGGAAAGGTTCTGGCAGGAAGAGAGCGCGAGATGAAGCCTTGGAAAATATTGGCGATAGTTGCGCTGCTGACCACAGTCACCCTTGCACAATCGCAATCTCCGGTGGATGGTGGAAAAGCAGGCAATGGTCCTCTTCTAAGCCCGTACGGCCAGATTGGTTCACCTCTGCCAAAGGTTGAGGAAAAGCCAACGGAGAAAAAAGCATTGGATTTGGAAGCTCCTTATCTGGACCCGGACAAGGTTCCCCTGGGTGCAATCCCGCGAGATGAAGTTTCCACGCCATATTCAAGATTTTTCTTTTCGGGAGAATACATCGGCTGGAATTTGAATAATACCACTCTAAATCCTGTTCTTTTTAATGTTCCGGAAGGATTGCTGCAAATCAGTCCAACGAACATCACTCTGAATCAGAATGGTCAAGTAAGCTCAGTAGTAAGCGTTTCCAATCTTTCGAGCCTGATTTTGCAATCACAGGCACAGATGTCACAAAGTGGGGTGATTGACTATGGAATTCAGTCTGGAACAAGATTGTCTACTGGAATTGTGCTGGAAGAAGATACAGGGTTAGCGGTAACGGGTAATTTTATCTTGGTTCCTAAAACTTCTTATCAGCTTGGAAGTAACACGGGAATAAGTGAGTTTCCTTTACTACTTCAAACAGGATTTAATAACACGCTAAACTTCATATTGCCACCAGTGGTTGTAGGTGATTCCCCAACTCTTTCAACACAAGATTACTCAGTAGTTTTGGCCAGACAGGTCAATTCCACGGTTTTCGCAAATGTGAATAATTTTTTAGTGGGTGGAGAAATTAATGCGCGTGGAAGAGATTTATACATGGGTGACATGAAGTTTAGTGGTTTACTGGGTTTTAGATATTTACAGTTCACTGAAAATTTGGGTGTTGACAGTCAGTACACTATTTTTAGGCCGGCTGGTGTAACTGATGTTCAAACATTTACTGCAAATAATGTAACTACATCTGCACCAACTCTGCTCAATTATCCAAACCCGATTTACATTCAGTCGGCGAGTTCTGACAATATTAAGGTGTATAACCATTTTATAGGGCCGCAGATTGGCTTTAATAGCGAATTCAAATACAACCGGTGGTCTGTTTTTGGCACCACAAAGTTGGGAATTGGTGTTGTTCACCAAGTGGCTAGAATCCAATCCAACACAACAAGAACCACTACTACAGAATTGGTTACTGTTGATCAAAACAATCAATTTGTCACAACCACAAATACAACCACAACCAATAGTCAGGGTGGTTTATTGTTTTCGCCTTACGATAACACCAAATATGACAGGAACCAGTTTGGCTTATTGCCAGAAATTAATGTCAAGCTTGGTTATGATGTTACAGATCGATTTAAGTTAACGGTCGGTTATGATTTTCTTTTGATGGCCAACGTATTGCGGGCACCACAACAGACCCAGATTATTCCTTACACCAATCAATTGAACTACACGGCAAATGCCCAGCAGATGAATATGTCTCAGTCCCTTCAGATTCCGGCTTTTCAGTACAACAATTCCAACCTGATTATCAATGGTCTTAATATTGGAGCCCAGTTGGATTTTTAACCCCGCTAACCCTTGGTTTCTCGCCAACTGCCCTGCGTCAGGATAAGATGACTTTATAAAACCATTCTTGCGGGGCGCCGTACTGTGAAAATCACAAGCATTATCGCAAACCAGGTTCGAATCCCATTTCGAAGACCGGTGAAGCATGCCTCCCATACCCGCACAGACACCGATTCGGTGGTCATTCAGTGTGTTCTCGAGGATGGAACCATTGGTCTTGGCGAGGGCCTGCCAAGGGATTATGTCACTGGAGAAACCATTGAATCCAGCATGGGGGCTTTGGTCCAATCGGATATTCCCTCACAGCTTCAAGATTGCGACACCTTTTTTGCCGCCTGTAATCTAGCAGAGCGTTTAAAAGTTCCCGCGCCTGCATCTGATGATCGGCAGTGCAGCACCAATGCCGCCCGTTGTGCCTTGGAACTTGCGGTTCTGGATGCCTATGGAAAGTTGTTTCATGAGCCACTTTCCTCGGTGACCAAGACTTTGGCAGGTGACCTTTATTATCCGAGGAAAAGTGTTCAATACAGTGGAATCATCACCAGCGCCCGGGGTTGGAAGTTGCGTCTGGCGAGTATCATTTACAGGCTGGGTTGGTTTCGCCAGGTGAAAATGAAAGTTGGAATACCCGGACAGGATGATGAAAAAAGGGTACGCCTGGCCCGAAGGTTTCTTGGGGGTGGCATAGATCTTCGTGTGGATGCCAACGAGGCCTGGTCGCTGGATGAGGCTGCAGATCGTATTTTGCAACTGAAGCAGTTCGCTGTTTCCTCGGTGGAGCAACCGGTTCCACATGAACAGGCGTTATCGCTAGGGAAAGTGCGGCAGAAAACTTCGGTCCCCATCATGCTTGATGAATCGCTTTGTTCCATGGTGGATGCTGAAAGGGCGGTGCAAGCGGGGGCCTGTGATCTTTTCAATCTGCGACTTTCCAAATGCGGCGGGTTTATTCCTTCGCTGCGGCTGGCCCAATTTGCCCGCAAACATGGTTTGAATTATCAGCTTGGTTGCCAGGTGGGGGAGACCGCAATCCTAAGTGCTGCCGGCCGGCATTTTGCCTGTAGTGTCGCGGACATCCGTTACCATGAAGGATCGTACGATCGACATCTGGTACGAGAATCGCTTTCCAAAAAAGACATCACTTTTGGCTGGGCTGGGCATGCCCCGGCGCTGTCGGGTTATGGGCTTGGTGTTGAATGGGATATGAATGCCCTGAAAAGGGTGACCACGCGCCGTGAGGTGATTCTTGGCTGAGGTTGTGACGGAAATTCTTTCCCATGCCGCCGCGGATGGCTATCCCCTGAAGTACCGATTATTTCACGCCAATGGTGAAACCAAAGCCACTGTGGTTTTTGTGCATGGGATTCAGAGTCATGGGGGTTGGTACGAATCCTCATGCAAGGCCCTTGCGAAAGCGGGTTATCGAGTTCTATTTCTGGATCGTCGGGGTTCCGGTTTGAATGAATCCGCCCGTGGAGATAGCCCATCTTTCAGAACCCTGCTGGATGATCTGGCGGGTTTTATCCAAGACCAGCGCAGCCAACTTCCCCAGACCATGAAACTTTACCTTGGGGGAATTTCGTGGGGTGGAAAGATTGTGCTGGGACTAGAGACCCGAAGGCCCGGGTTGGTGGATGGATTCATGCTGATAGCGCCGGGGTTTTGTCCCAAGGTTCAGCCTTCCCGTAAGGAAAGGATCAAGATCGCCCTCAGCAGGGTTACCAATCCCCGCAAGCTATTTAATATTCCGTTGAATGATCCCGAACTTTTTACTGCGAATCCGGTGGCCCAGAAATTCCTGAGGGAAGATCCGCTGGCTTTACGGCAGGCAACGGCAAGGTTCCTGCTGGACAGCGTTAGGCTGGATTTGTACCTGAGAATTTTTCCAAGGAAGGTTTTGGTGCCGGTGTTGCTTGTACTGGCCGGGCATGACCGTATTATCGACAATGAAAAAACAAGGAAGTTCGTTCAAGCCACGGTGAGTGGCCCCTTGCAAGTGGTTGAATACCCAGAGGCACACCACACTTTGGAATTTGAGCCAGAGCCAGGAAGGTATATTCAGGATATGCTTGCCTGGCTCGATGCCCGTTACAACGGTTGATTATTCCAGATCTTTCCAGATGTTCACGGTGCGGGAAACGGTGATTCCGTCTTCCTCGTAGGTGATGCTGGCAATACCCTTGCAGGTTCCAAGCACATCCAGAACTGTCTTGACCTGGCTGCGAATGCCAAGGGCTTCATCCAGTCCCGCGGGCATCTGGTCGAGTCCGAAGCCAATCCACGCACTCAAGAACTTCAGCAATTCCGTGTTGTCGTAAAGCAGAAAACCACTGGCATTCTTGTTGATTCCAGCGAGCTTTGCGGCAGCGGAACCAAGAGGGTTTTTCTTGAGAAGTCGTTCCGCATGTTCAAAGGAAAGTGTTACAGCAGAGAAATCCTTGCCCACGACGGCGCCGGGTTGAAGGCGATTGTCCACCACACCCAGATCCGGTATCGGGAAGTAATAGCTCTTGGCACCCGCGATTTCCTTGGTGGCTGGTGCAGGAATTTTGAAGCCACCCACCATGCCGGAAGGATCCAGATCCGCGCCGGCCTTCAGCAGTTTGTTGATTCCCTCGCGGTATTCCCCGATGGCCTTGGTGAATTTTTCTGAATCGGCCAGGCCAAGGAAGAGCCCAAGTTCCAGCATGGGCAGTTCCTTCTTGGACTTTGGCATCATCGGGCTCCACTGCTTGCTGGTGATTTTGCCATCCAGCACAAGCCCAATTTGGCCATCCTTCATGGCTGGGTTTAGAAGCGTCTCTGTGGTTTTGGCAAGCGAAGAAAAGATTGGCTCTGCCTTTTTCAGGAAGGCCTCGACCTTTTCCTTGTCATCCCCGGGAATGTTGGGTAAACCAAAATCCTTGAAGTAGCCGTAGGCAACCTTTGCCCACTTGATACCCAGTGAGACAGCGGATTCATCCACCTTGCCACGCATGACAGCGGCAAGAATCGGGCTTCCACCAAGATTCTCAAGAAGGCCAAGGGGTTTCGATGCATCCAGATAAGTGTTGGAGGCATAGCTGTAAAGAAGGGATTCGCAACCATCCTTGGTGTTGAAACCAATTCCCACTAACGCGCCCGGCTTGGGAATGTACTTTTCAAAATCCTTGAAAAGGTTTTTCATGTCCTTCTCAAGCCTTGTGGTAAGTTCCTTGGGAAGGTTCGCTGCCTTCAACTGTTCAAAAAGATCTTCCGAAATGTCTTCCAGATCCGCATTGCTGCTCTGGAACGAGGAAATGAATTTCTTGCTTACATAACTAATATCGGTGATTTTCTTGCCAGCGTGCTTGCCAAGAACCTGTAATTCCTTGAGTGTGGTTACCGATTTGCCCTTGCCCAGGCTGGCCAGGAACTTGGTGTTTGGCCCTGTGGAGAAGATCAGGTAATCCTTGTGGATGCCAATTGCAGCAACCAGGGTTAGTTTCTTCAGTTGTGCCTTCAGTTTCTTTTCCAGCTCCTCGTCCAAATCGGGAATATCCAGGTTGTCCAGTGGTAGATTGGAACCTTTGATGGTAAGGGTGATGAAGTCGGATCCCTGAATTTTTTCTTTCTTTGCAGATGCCTTGAGAGGGCCTTTGCCTACCTTGTCCATGTTTTTCTCAAGGAAGGCCATTACTTCCTCGCCAACCTTGGAACCTTTCAAGCCAAAGGCCACCAGGATTTCCGGAACCTGAAGCTTGTCGGCATCTTCGCCCAGAGCCTCGATCATCGCCCGAATTTGGGCCTGACTTTTTTCCTTGGGATCGGTGTTGAATTTACCCTGAAGAAGGTCGGTAAGAGGGGCCATTCTGCCGGCATTGGCGGCGTTCATCAGGGTACTGATGGAATCCGCGGTATTCTGGCCACCAGCCAGCACCAGTTCATGCGAAGCAAGCTTGGCCAGGGCATTAAGTACCTTCATGGCAACGGCTTGTTTCTTTTCAAAATTTTCATCGCTCGTCTTGGCGCCTTCCAGGGCCTCATCCATCTTTGCCTTGATCATCTTGGTGACATTTAGATCCTTCAGCTTGGCCCAGGCTTTGCTGTTGATCAGGGTGTCACAGGCTTCCTTCAGGTTGTAATTGATGCTGAAAAATGATGTGTTCTCAGGAAGCAGCGGAAGAAATCCTCCGGGTAGCTTTGAGTCCTGCTGGGCTTTCAGGGTTACGTTTGAAAGAGGGCCCGCCAAAAGCAGCCCGATGGAAAGGCAGAATAATGTGGCTATGGATTTTTTGAACATGCTTCACTCCAAATGAATACCCGCCATCCAGTGGCAAGAAGGGTTATATCGTTGAAATAAAGCTAACAGGAACGGCCCAAATTCACAACATGGGAATTCAGGCCGTTGGGGAAATCTGTGAGGAAACGATTAGAAGTCTCCTGTGCCACGCTTGCTCCACCACGGTAGCATGCCACCGCCATCAATGGTGATGAGGCTACCGGTCATGTATTCCGAAGCCGGGTCTGCCAGGAACACAATGCCCCGCGCGATTTCCTCGGGTTTTGCAAGCCTACCCATGGGGAGAAAAGAACCCGCCTTTTGCAGGGTGTCCTCGGTGAAGAATTTGCGTTCACCGGGGGTATCCGTCCAGCCTGGGTAAATGGTGTTCACCCGAATCTTGTGACGGATCAGTTCAATGGCGGCGGTTTTTGCCATCATGTCCAAGCCGGCTTTGGCCATGTTGTATGCCATGCAGGAAGGATAGGGCACCACCGCATGGGGCGAACTGACAATCACCACGCTGCCACCTTGTTTTCTCTCAATCATGTGTGGTGTTACCGCACGCAGCACATGAAACGCGCCCCACATGGTGACATCGATGGTCTTGTGAAACCCTTTCATGTCTGCAACATGGAACATTTCGCGGTCGCTATATACCGCGCTGGAAACCAGGACATCTATGTGAGAATAATGCTTCACCACATCCGCTACCATGTTTTCCACGGCTTGCTGGTCCACAATGTCCACCTTGTAGAGCAGGCATTTTCTTCCCAGGGCCTCGATCTGTTTTTTTGCATCAAGGGCGGATTCTTCCATGGTAAGGTAATTCAGGGCGATATCAGCTCCCTCACGGGCCAGGGCGATGGCTCCTGCCTTGCCAATCCCAGAGGATGCACCGGTTACTAACGCCACTTTTCCTGCAAGCTTCATGAAGCAATCTCCCGCAAATGCCCTAAAGTAAACTTGGAATCATCCTATGGTACGATGACCGTTCGGGGGAGGAAAGACTTGAACAAGGGTGAAAATCAAAAAAATGCCCCACCTTGGAGATGGCCGGGTGCAGCGTATGTGCACATTCCTTTTTGCGCCCATCATTGCAGCTACTGCGACTTTGCCATTGCCACCGGTAGGGATGACCTCAGGGAAGATTACTTGACTGCACTGGAGAACGAGTTGCGAACCCTTGGCAAACCCTGCCCGGTGAAGACTTGGTTCCTGGGTGGTGGCACCCCGACGCAGCTTTCCCCCGCACAGTTGGAACGCCTGATTTCAATGCTCAGGGAATGGCTGCCGCTTCTGCCCGGAGGGGAATTTTCCATCGAGGCCAATCCGGATGATTGCGACCTGGATCGATTGCGGGTTTTGTTTCAAGGTGGGCTTACCCGTTTAAGCCTGGGAGTTCAGTCTTTCCATCAGCCGGTGTTACAGTTTCTGGATCGCAGGCATGATCCCGCCCAGGTAAGGCGTGCCATCGATAATGCCCACGCGCTGGGTTTGAAAAATCTTAGCCTTGACCTCATCTTTGGTTCGGCCGGTATGACCCTTGATATGTGGAAATCTGATCTTCAAACCGCACTGGATTTCAAACCAGCTCACATTTCCACCTATGGTCTTACCTACGAGAAGGGTACCCCGCTTTGGAAGAAGATGAACCGGGGCGACCTAATCCCCCTGGGGGAAAGTGAGGAACTGGACCAATACGAGTTGGCCATGGATCTGCTGGAAGAAAAAGGCTTTGAACACTACGAGATTTCCAGCTTTGCCCGGCCGGGATGGCGTTGTGTGCATAACCAGGTTTACTGGGCCAATCATGCCTATTGGGGTTTTGGCATGGGTGCGGCAAAGTATGTGGCGGGTGTTCGCTCGGTAAACAGCAGAGATCTTACAGCCTACATTCGCAAGGCCACTTTGGGCGAGGATGCGGCCTTTCAATCCGAGCAACTCGAGTCCCGTGAGGAGGCCCGCGAAACACTGGGATTGAACATGCGCAGAATGGAGGGCGCATCAAGACCGGAATTCCTGCAGCGTACTGGTTACGATTTGGATCAGATTGCGGGTGTGGAAAAAAACAAACTCGTGGAGCAAGGCCTTTTGCTGGATGATGGCCAGAGGTTGAGGCTTAGCCGCAAAGGACGACCACTGGCAGATTGGGTGATTACCAGATTGTTCGCGGATACCCACTGATTAAAACTTCAATCGTCCGGCGTATCTTCCCCTTCACCTTCCGGGAAAAACTCCTGCAATACCGGGGCATCAGGCGGGTTCCAGATTCTGGTGATGTAGATCAACGCGATGGCATCATAAAGAAAATGAACCATCATGGGTGCCAGCAAGTTTCCTGTCCAATGGTAAAGCCAGCCAAGGTATACCCCCATCACTGTTGCCAGCAGGAAATAAGCGGGTGTCAGCGAATGCATGAATCCAAAGGAAATGCTGGAGGCAAGGATGGCACTCCAAATGGGAGTATCCTTGGCGAGCCAACCTTGAATGACCCCTCGAAATATCATTTCCTCGCCAACACCGGCAAGCAGGCTGATTCCTATCAGGTCCACCATGGTGCATGGAGACATCATGGGGCGAAGGGTGTGCAGGCTGATTTTTCTTAGAGGTTCCAGAAACCCAAATCGCAAATGAATCAGCATTAAAAACAGGGGGATCAAAGGCAGTGTGGCCAGGATTCCCCAGCCAAGATCCGAAGATTGGTACCGGAAATGTTCCAGAGGATGCGATCCAAGCATCCACCCCAGGGGATAAGCTCCCAGGACCAGCCCGCCTTCCACGATTACTGCAAGGATGACAACTTCCATCCGACTGCGGGGCAATTCTGGTTCTTCGTCCATGGGCTGTTTGCTCTGAATTATCGGGCTTACTTCCACAAGACTCATTCTGGGCAGTATGGCATCACGGGGCAAGGAGGAATCAGGCAAGGATTTCCTTGACCACCCTGCCATGGACATCTGTCAGCCTGAAGTCACGCCCTGCGTACCGATAGGTGAACTTCTCGTGGTCAAACCCCAATAATTGCATGATGGTTGCGTGCAGGTCGTGTACATGAACTTTGTTTTCTGCCGCTGCAAATCCAAATTCGTCGGTTGCTCCCACAACGGTTCCACCCTTTACACCACCGCCTGCCATCCACATGGAGAAGCCATGATGATTATGGTCGCGACCATTGATCTTGCCCGCATTGGCACCCGGGGTTGGAAGTTCCACCGTGGGAGTTCTGCCAAACTCACCGCCCCAAACCACCAGGGTGTCCTCGAACATTCCTCGCTGCTTCAAGTCGGCAAGCAAAGCCCAGATGGCTCTGTCGCATTCCTTTGCCAGCCTCCGATGGTTTAGCTCTATATCATCATGGCTGTCCCAGGGCTGACCTGCGCCATGCCACACTTGTACGAAACGCACCCCGCGTTCGAGCAGTCTCCTGGCAATGAGTATCTGCCTGGCCTGCACACCGGGGCCATACATATCCAAAACATGCTTTGGTTCCCGGGTGACATCGAAGGCATCGGCGGCGTCCATTTGCATGCGATAGGCCAGTTCGAACGATTGGATGCGGGATTCCAGCCGTTTTTCCTCGGGGCGTTTTTCCGCATGTATTGAGTTGAGCTTTTGCAACAAATCCACTTGTTTGCGTTGCTGGGGTGTGGCGAGCTGTTTGTTGCGGATATTCTCGATAAGCTTGTCGATCTCGGTGTGGCGGGTGTCGATGTAGGTTCCCTGATAAATTCCCGGAAGGAAGCCTGCCTGCCAGTTCTGGGATTCCTGAATGGGATATCCACCCGGGCACATGGCAATAAAGCCGGGCAGGTTCTGGTTTTCGGTGCCAAGGCCATAGGTAACCCAGCTTCCCATGCTGGGACGAATCAGCCTGGCTTCGCCGCAATTCATCAAAAGCAGTGACGGTTCATGATTTGGCACATCCGCATGCATGGAACGGATGATGCACATATCATCAATATGTTGCGCCGTATGATGGAAAAGTTCGCTGACCTCAATGCCGGAGGAACCGTACTTCTCAAACTTGAATGGGCTGGGGAAGGCAGCACCGGTCTTGCGTTCGGTGCGTGGGTTCTCCCCGGGAAGGGCTTTACCGGCATATTTTTCCAGCGACGGCTTGGGATCAAAGGTATCCACATGGGATGGGCCGCCATTCATGAAAAGATGAATGATCCTTTTGGCCTTGGGTGAAAAATGGGAATTTCTAACCTGAAGGGGGGAAGTCTCGGCAGCATAAGACTGTTGCAGGATGCCGCCCAACGCCAGGGATCCCATTCCCATTCCACTGCTTTTCAACATATCCCTTCGGCTGAGCATGGTTATATTCCTGTCAGTCAATGAATTGGAATTCGTTGGAGGCCAGCATGACCTGGGCGATCTGGAAAAATCCCGCGGAAGGTCCTGATGCAATGAATTCTTTCAGGGAGCTTAATTCCTCGCTAGTGGGCTGGCGCTGGTATGCCTGTCGGTACATGGCGACCAGCCGGGCATCTTCATCCGGGGCATTTTCAAAGCGCTTGGAAAATGCCAGGCCTTGTTCCTGCACAAAGGGCGAATTCATCATGAACAGGGCCTGTTGGGGCACCGTGGTTTCAAATCGTTTTGGGCTGTGTGTGTCAGGCAGTGCGAAATCAAAGGTGCGTAAGATGCCGGGCAGGTTCTGCCTGTCGATGAAGGCGTATAGCGCTCTTCGGGTGTTAAACGGTGCTGCGAACATCTCCACGCTTTTGCCGCAAACCGATTCATTCAGTTTGCCTGCCAATTGCAACAGGCTGTCGTGCATGGTTTCGAAATCCAACCGATGGCGGTTCATGTGGCCAAGAAGAATGTTTTCAGGATCCTTGGTTAAAGATGCGGCACTGGCATTGCTGGTCTGGCGGAATGTCTGGGAAATAAGCAGTTCCCTCAGCAATTGCTTGGTGGACCACCCCTGCCGCATAAATTGCCCCGCCAGGAAGTCCAACAGTTCCGGGTGGGTGGGAGGATCACTTCGAATTCCAAAATCGCTTGGGGTTTTCACCAGCGGCGAACCAAAGACATGAGACCAAACCCGGTTGACCCAGACTCTTGCAGTAAGCGGGTTCTCAGGGTTTGCGATAGCTTGCGCCATTTCATATCTGCCACTGCCTGATACGACCGGCTTTCTGTTGGTACCGCTGATGAGGTCGATATACTGCCTTGGAACTTTTGGGCCTCGGTTGCCTGGGTTTCCCCTAATGAAAACAACCCCCTCGGAAGGGTTGGCGTTATCCAAAAGCGCCATTGCCTTTGGCGGGGAACCAGGATGTGTGTTCACCAACTGCTTGATGCGATTGTCATAGGGTTTGATTTTCTCGCTGAACTTGCGGGGTTCCTTTGCCTTCATCTCCGCGTTGTCTTCGGTGAATTTTCTTTTCTCTTCCTCAAGCTTGGAAAGCTCGGCACGAAATGATTCTCCCTCAGGGCCTTGCATTTGAATTCCCAAGTCTGGAAGATCGCCTGGTTCATGGCTGCTGGCAAGGATGGCATAAAGCGAATAATAGTCTTTGGTTGGAATGGGATCATATTTGTGGTCATGGCATCTTGCACAGCTAAGCGTCAGCCCCTGCGTGGTTCTGCCAATCACATCGATTCGGTCGTCAATAATGTCATGAATATTGTTGATGAACCTTCTGCCCACGGTCAGGAAACCCATGGCGGCGAGATCCGACTTGCGGGCACCCGACTTGGGATTGTCCGCGGCTAGTTGGTACATTACAAATTTGTCGTAGGGCAGGTCTTCATTGAACGAATTGATCAGCCAATCCCTGTAGGTGTAGGCATAAGGGTAGGTGCGATCCACCCCGACCCCAATGTAACCTTTGTTGTCGGCGTAACGGGCAAGATCCATCCAATGCCTGGCCCACCTTTCACCAAAATGTGGGGAATCCAAAAGCGAGCGCACCAGGTTCTCATAGGCGTTCGGGTGGGTATCTTTCTCGAAAGCCTCCACTTGTTGCGGGGTGGGTATCAAGCCAAGAAGTACAAAGTAAAGCCTTTTCACAAGGGTTCTGCGATCCGCTTCGGGGGAAAGCGAAAGGCCTTTTTCCTCGAGTTGGGATTCGATGAAACTGTCCATGGGCCTTTTACCAAGATCGTTTCTTGAAACTTTTGGAAGAGGCTTGGCTTCGATCTTTCGAAATGCCCAGTGAGAGGAGAAGTCGACCTTGGTAGCCGCGATGTTCTTGGGGTTCTCATCCGGCCAGGGTGCCTTGCGGGACAACCATGTGCGGATGTCTGCAAGGATTGGATCAGGAAGTTTGCCTTTGGGTGGCATTTTCTCTTCGGAATTGTAAAGGAGCACTTTCATAAGCCTGCTTTGATCCGCAGGTTTGTTGGCATCGAAGAGAGGGCCGGAGTCTCCACCTTTAAAAAAGTGAGACTTGGTGTCCAACCTTAAACCACCTTGCTGTTTGGATTCCCCATGACATTTTATGCAGTGTTCCAGAAGCACCGGCCGGATTTTCTTTTCAAAAAAGTCCAAGTCCTCTGCGGGTGCAGGGGCAGAATGGGGTAGCAGGATGGATGCTAGAAGTAATGGCAGCATAATTCTAATATCGGCAAGGCTTTATAGTCTTCTGACATTATAGGGGAAGTAACCACTTTGAATTCATTGGGCTTTACCAAATCT
>JBEGQX010000129.1:0-4699 GCA_041180805.1 Planctomycetota bacterium | reverse complement strand
GTGATGTATGGCAGTGATTACCTTCTGGGGCTTAGCACATTCGCACCGGAAGCCTTCGCCCTACGGGATAAATACTGGGAACTGGGTGACCCGCGCTTTTTCGAATTGAATGATCTGTTGCAATACCTGGGCTTTCTGGCGTTCCGCCCACCGGTTCCCGCCTATAAGCACAGCGCCGCGCAGTTCTTGAAGTTGCGCGGATGGATTGCAACCAATCACACGCACCCCAAAAGCCCCTCCCGACCAGATTCGGATATACCCATTCTTCAGGACATTCTTTCCAGGCTGCACATACTTCTGGAGGCAGGACGATGAGTTCCATCCGCAGAATCAACACTTTAAAGACCCCTGAAGACTTCCAATCTCATCTGGATTCCATCTCTACAAACATTCCTTTTGATGCGGAAGCACTGGCAGCACCGGAATCTCCCTTATCTAAACCACTGATGGTGGATGGTTTCGAAGTGGGTAATCGGTACTCCATTCTCCCCATGGAGGGATGGGATGCGGAATCGGATGGCAGGCCGAGTGAACTGGTTCGCAGACGCTGGTTCCGGTTTGGTTTATCCGGCGCGAAATTGATCTGGGGAGGCGAGGCTGTCGCGGTTCGCCATGATGGCAGAGCCAACCCGAATCAATTGGTATTCCGACCCGAATATCTTGGGGATTTTGTCAACCTTAGGGAACACCTTCTAGAGGGACACCGCCAGTTTGACCAAAACACATCGAATCTGCTTGTGGGATTGCAGCTTACCCATTCCGGACGGTTTGCCCGTCCGAACGACAAGAAAAGAATGGAGCCGCGAATTCTCTACCACCACCCGGTACTTGAGAATCGCTATAAGGTGGAAAACGACTTAGCCATCCTTTCCGATGACGAGATCAAAAGATTAATCGATGATTTCATTAAAGCGGCTGTGCTGGCCCAGAAGGCGGGTTTCGATTTCGTGGATGTCAAACATTGCCATGGCTATCTGGGGCATGAGTTTCTTACCGCACACGACCGACCCGGTGCGTTCGGGGGCACGTTTGAAAATCGCACCCGCTTTCTGCGGGAAATTGTTGCTGGCATCAAGGCAAACGCTCCCGGGCTTCGCATGGGTGTGCGCCTTAGCATCTATGATTTTCTGCCCTTCAAACCAGGCGATGATCGCAGAGGAGTACCAGAAACATGGACACAACCGGGTTACCGCTATGCCTTCGGAGGGGATGGCAGCGGATTGGGAATCAATCTTGATGAACCAGTCTCATTCCTTAAATTATGCGCGCAACTGGGAATCCGAATGATCTGCACCACCGCGGGCAGCCCATATTACACTCCGCATCTTCAACGACCGGCGCTTTTCCCGCCTTCGGATGCCTACCAGCCCCCAGAAGAACCACTGATCGGCGTGGCCCGTCAGATTCATGCGACCCACCATTTGAAGAAAATGGTACCGGATGTCGCTTTTGTGGGCAGTGGCTACTCGTACTTGCAGGATTGGCTGCCCCGGGTTGGCCAGGCTACCGTGCGCAATGGAATGGTGGACTTTATCGGACTAGGCCGCATGGTTTTGTCCTACCCGGAAATGCCCGCGGACTCCCTGCTTGGAAGGGAATTGGAAAGAAAGAAAATATGCCGCACCTTCAGCGATTGCACCACCGCCCCGCGTAACGGTATCATTTCGGGTTGTTATCCGCTCGATCCTTTCTACAAGAATATGGATGAAGCCAGGCAGCTAACGCTGATCAAAAAGTCAAAGGAGTAAGCTCATGCTCAACCGCAGAACCTTTCTTGCAGCATCCGCAAGCCTGGCGCTTCCGGCAATACTTGATGCCAAGGGAATTGAAGAACGCATGGCTGTTTCCACATGGTCTTTCCACAATTACTTCCCAAACACCCGGTATGGCAAACCGGAATTCGAACTTCAGGAATGGAAACTGGAAAAAGTACTCTCCCACATCCAGGAAAAACTTGGCATCGCAAGCTTTGAACTTTCCAGCGCGCACCTTCAAAGCCATGAACCGGCTTATCTGGATGAATTAAAGGCATTGGGAAAAAAGAATGGCTGGAAGTTCATTCATATGAGCGACAACATGAAAGGTGTCAACCTTGCCAGGGCGGATGCCAGCAAACGCGAGGAAGACTTCCAACGCTTTGTTGCTTTGATAAACACTACCAGCAGGCTTGGCATTCCCACCATGCGGGTTAACACCGGAACACCGGAAAAACCCGACTGGGACCTGGGAACGACCATCGATCAATTCAAGAAACTGGCCAGCCTTGGCAAGTCCAAGGGTGTCGAGATCATCATCGAGAATCACTTTGGCATCAGTGCGGACCCGTTGAAGGTGGAAAAGATCATCCTTGCCGTGGGCGACAACATAAGTTCTTGTCCTGATTTCGGCCTGTTCAAAAGCGAGCAGGAACGCCAGGCAGGCCTTCCTGTGATGTTCAAACATGCCCGCAGGGTCTGCAGTGCCAAATTCCATGGTTTCACCCCGGAAGGCAAGCCCAAAGACTTTGATCTGCAAAGCTGCTATAAGACCATGAAAGATTCCAATTATCCAGGTTGGATCTCGCTGGAATACGAGGGGCCTCAGGAACCCACCGCGCCTCTGGCCAAAATGAAAGCCATGGCCAGTCAATGGATGGGCTGAAAGCCCAAGCCCCTGGGGTTCGTTTTTATCTGGACTCTGGAACTAAAACCGGTGATCCTTGCCTAGGTATTCCTGCCTAATCTCCTAAGCCATGCCCTGGGAGTCTCAAGCGTGCGCCTTATTTCCCACATAATCAGCTTTTTGATAGGTACCCATCTGTTTGCTCAGATGATATTGGCACAGGGTTACCCCGCCAGTGAAGCCCCGGGTCGCATGAAAGTCGCGGAAGGTTTTGATGTACAACTTGTTGCTTCCGAACCACTGGTGCGCCAACCCGTGGCCATGGAGTTTGACGATCGCGGCAGGTTGTGGGTGATCCAATACCTGCAGTATCCCAACCCTGCGGGCTTGAAGCGCGTTCAAGTCGATCGTTATTCACGAACCAAGTATGACCGCATTCCGGAACCACCACCAAGGGGGCCCAAGGGTGCGGATCGAATCTCCATTCTTTCCGATACGAATGGCGATGGCATCATGGATAGTTCCAAGGATTTCATCGCCGGCCTGAACCTGGCTTCTGGCATGGCATTTGGCCATGGTGGGGTTTTCGTTTTGAATGTGCCTTATCTGCTTTTCTACCCGGACAAAAATCGTGACGATGTTCCAGATAGCGATCCTGAGGTTTTGCTCACCGGTTTTGGCATGGAAGACGCCCATAGTGTCGCAAATTCTTTAACCTGGGGGCCGGATGGCTGGCTTTACGGCTGTCAGGGTAGCACGGTAACTTCCAACATCCGCGGTATCGAGTTCCAGCAGGGTGTTTGGAGATACCATCCCATCAGCAAAAAGTTCGAGCTTTTCTGCGAAGGTGGTGGAAATTCCTGGGGACTGGATTTTGATGCCAAAGGAAGGTTGCTTTACAGCACAAATTACGGTGGCCATGTGCTTCTACATGGAGTCCAGGGGGCCTATTACACCAAATCGTTTGGAAAACATGGCGCTCTGCACAACCCCCGCGCTTATGGCTACTTTCCCCATGCACCCCACAAAAACTTTCGAGGTGGCCATGTCACCGTGGGTGGTATTGTCTATCAGGGTGATTCCTTTCCTGAAAAATTTCAGGGCAAATATATAGCGGGTGATCTGCTGGGCCATGGTGTCTACTGGCATGACATCCAACCCCTTGGCTCCACAGTGCAAACTTCACATGGTGGAGAGCTGCTTCTGGCCAACGATACCTGGTTTGGAACCACCGATGTGACACTGGGACCGGAGGGAGCCATCTACGTTGCGGACTGGCACGATGCACGCAAAGCCCATCCAGACCCGGATGCGACCTGGGATCGTTCCAACGGCAGAATTTTTCGCATTCTGGCCAAGGGAACCAAACCTTTCCCGGGTATAGATTTTCAAAAGCTATCCAACGCAGAATTGCTGCAATTACATGAACACAAAAGCCAGTGGTATGTTCGCCATGCCCGCCAAGAACTTACCAGAAGGCACCACCACGCGAAGGCTTCTAATTCTGTTCATGAAAGCAGCGCCAATGCGCAGTTGAAAAATAGTTTGAGGGAAAACGCTCTCAACAAACCCGACCAGAAAGTTGGCCTTGAGTCGCTCTGGACTCTCGCCTGCCTGGATGGTTTTGATGAAACTCTAGCAGACAAATTGCTGAACAGCCCAAACCCGGCTATTCGCGCCTGGACTGTCCGACTTGTTGGAGATACTGGTAACCCAAGCAAAGAGATGGCGCATAGGCTGGATAAATTTGCCGAGAAAGAACCAGAGTTGGAGGTCCGCCAGCAATTGGCTTGCACCGCGGCTCGCTTCCCGCCTGCCCAGGCCATGCCAATCATTAATGCAAATATCAATCGCAATATCGACAGCACGGACCCTTTCATTCCGATGCTTTGGTGGTGGGCGGTTGAAAAACACTCCATAGCGGGTCGCGAGGAAGTCATGAAGCGATTCGTGCGCCCCAGCCTGCTAAAATCCAAGGTTGCCACGGAAACACTTCTAACCAGGTTGATGCGAACTTACGCCTCTGAAGGTACCCCCAAAGGTTACGAAAGTGTGTTTCAATTATTGAAGGCGCACAGCGGTGCTGAAGTAAGGGCCA
>JBEGQX010000128.1:0-7234 GCA_041180805.1 Planctomycetota bacterium | reverse complement strand
AGAATTTACAAGGTGACTTATGGCACACCCAAGTCACCGGCCGAATCTAATCTAGGCAAGCTCTCTGACAGGCAACTTGCCGAGTTCATCCATGCCAAGAACGAATGGCATTTTCGCCAGGCAAGAAGACTCCTTCAGGAACGATCGCTTGCAGGGAAGGATCTTTCGCAAGAAGTCTCTTATCTTGGCAAAGCGTTGAGGGAAGCCCCCGCTGTCACTGTAAAACTTAGGGCACTTTGGATGCTCAACAGCATCAAGACTTTGCGCGAATCCGATTTGCTTGGGCTTCTGGAGTTACCGGAGGCTGAGTTGCGGTGTTGGGGAATTCGATTGTTGATGGAGCTTCCCAAAGTATCAGAAAACACCCAACAAGCGTTGATTCGACTAGCCCAAAGGGATTCTTCAGCCAAGGTACGATTGGAACTAGCTGGCGCGCTTCAAAAGTTGCCCTTGGAACAGCGGCCCGCCTTGGGATTGGCGCTTTCCAAGCATGGGGCAGATGCAGCCGACCACAATTTACCTCTGATGATCTGGTACGGCATGGAAGGTTCCATAAGCACCAATCCAGCCAACGGAGTGAAGCTGGCGATTGAAACTGAAATACCGAAGCTAAAGCTCTTCTGTGCGAGGCTACTGACCGAGGAAGTCGCCAAAAGCCCGCAATACCTGGATGATCTTCTTTCCCAGGCGGCACTTGCCGGCTCTTCCACACAAAAGGAAGTGGCCAAGGGAATCCAGGAGGGGTTGAGAGGCATTCGCAAGGCGAAGGCCCCTGCTTCCTGGAAAGGTTTTGAAAGCAGACTTTCTTCGGGTAAGGATGAAGAAAGCAAGACTCTGGCCCGTGAAATTGCGTTGGTATTTGGGGACGGCAGAGCCATGGATGAGGTTCGCACCATTGCCATGAACAGCAAGGAAAGCACCCCCGCAAGAAACCAGGCCCTGCGTTCGCTGATTGAAAGCAAGGCACCTGGTTTGGATAAAGATCTTCCCAAGCTGGTAAACGACCGCTCGGTATGTGCCGAGGCCATTCGAGGTTTGGGGACCTTGAACCTGCAGGAAACACCGAACCTTCTACTTGGTACCTTCGGAAGGTTGGATCCTGAAAGCAAAAAGGCGGCGATTGACACTCTTAGCAGTCGTCCCGCTTACGCCAGCGCGCTTCTCAAAGCAATAGCTGAAGGCAGGGTAACCAGGGACTCTCTGGGTGCTTATCATGCAAGGCAAATAGCAGCATTTGGAGATGAGTCTCTTGCTAAAAAGCTTGGCGAAGTCTGGGGTGAGGTGCGAGTTCCCAGTGAAAAGAAAAAGGAACGCATCTCCCAGTTGCGATCCGAGTTGTCTGCAAACGTTCTGAAGACCGCGGACCTTTCCCAGGGACGATTGCTGTTCAACAAGGTGTGCGCCAACTGCCATGGCCTGTTTGGCGTGGGTGGCAACCTTGGCCCCGACTTAACGGGTTCCCAGAGAATGAACTTGGAATATCTCTTGGAAAACATTCTGGAACCCAATGCCACGGTGGCGGCAGACTACCGCATGTCGGCGGTGGCTCTGAAAGATGGCAGGCTTCTTACAGGGCTTGTCTTCAAGCGAAGCAATGGCGTGGTGGAAGTTGCCGGGCCAACCGAGCGGAAAACCGTTCCACAGGATGAAATTGAATCCATCAAGCCATTGAATGTATCGCCCATGCCGGAGAATCTTTTGGAATCCCTGGGTAAGAAGGACATTCTCAATCTGTTTGGCTACCTGATGTCACCCGTGCAGGTCAACGCGGCACAATAAAGATGTGTGCTTGTCCAAGGGCGCCAATCTTCCGAAGATAAGGGCATGCAGAAAAAACAGGTAAGAACCGGCATTGACCAGTTAGCCAGCGAGCAATTCAGCTTTTTGAAAGGCAGGCGGGTTGGCCTGTTGACCCATGCTCCGGCGTGCGATTCGCAATTACGCCCGACCCTTGGCCTGTTCCGAAAGGCACTGGGTGATGATCTAAAAGTGGTATTCACCCCGGAACACGGATTTCATGCCCATGCCCAGGATTTGGAACCTGTGGCGATTCAGGTACAGCCAGCCCTGCCGGAGTTTGTCAGCCTTTATGGAAACGATGTTTCATCCCTGTTTCCATCCACTTCGGACTTGGGCAAGATTGATGTTCTAGTCATCGATTTGGTGGATGTTGGCAGCAGGTATTATACCTTTCAGGCCAGCATGCTTTATTGCATGAAGGTGGCTTTCTCGCAGAACTTACCGGTGGTTGTGCTGGATCGACCCAACCCCCTGGGATGCAAGACTGTGGAAGGCCCCATGCTGCTGGAAGGGTGGGAAAGCTTTGTCGGAGTGTACCCAATTCCCACCAGGCATGGCATGACCATTGCTGAGCTTGCTATTCTTTACAAGGAAGAGCTTGAATTACTGGGCAACCTGGAAATCATTCCATGCGAAGGTTACACCAGAAACCTCTTGCAGGATCAGACAACGGTTCCCTGGGTAATGCCCAGCCCAAATATGCCCTCGCTGGAAACGGCCATTGTTTATCCGGGCCAGTGCTTGCTAGAGGGCACCAATCTTTCCGAGGGAAGGGGAACCACCCGTCCTTTTGAACTTTTTGGCGCACCCTGGCTGGATGCTGACCAGACTGCAAACACACTCAATGCCCTGGGCCTGCCCGGGGTGCAATTTCGCCCGGTAAACTTTAGGCCAAACTTTCAGAAATGGCAGGGGCAGATTTGCGGTGGGGCGCAGTTGCATGTGTACGACAGGGAACTGTACCGACCGGTTCGATCAAGCCTGGCTATTTTGCAACAGTTGCGAAATCAGGATCCATCACGGTTTGCCTGGCGCACTGAAACCTACGAATTCGTGAGTGACCGCCTGGCCATTGACCTTCTATTTGGCAGTGATCGCGAAAGGCTGGCATTGGAACAACATATCCCTTGGCACGAAATCACCCGGGAATGGGAGGAAGAGGAAAACGATTTCCTGGCCATGCGGCAACCCTATCTCATCTACGGGGAGTAAACTTTTGGAAGACGCGGGGTTCTCCTATTCGCTGCATCTGGTAGATCTGGTAGTTATCATTCTCTACCTTGCCGCCAGCACTCTGGTGGGTGCCATGTTCCGAAAGGGACAGAAAGACATTCACACCTACTTTGTGGGTGACCGCGAAGTTTCATGGCTGCTGGTGTTGGTCTCCATCGTGGCAACCGAAACCAGCACTGTCACCTTCCTCAGCGTTCCCGGGCTGGCCTTTAATCCCAAGGGGGGTAATCTTACCTTCCTTCAATTGGCACTGGGTTATCTTGTGGGTCGAATCCTTATCGCGATTGTTTTGCTGCCGGGCTATTTTCAGGGTCAATACATCAGCGCATATGAGGTGCTCAGAAACAAGTTCGATGCCCGTGTGCAACGTTCGGCCTCTTTCCTTTTCATGCTGACTAGAACCATCGCGGACGGATTGCGCCTTTTCCTAACCGCTCTTCTTCTACAGCAGTTCACCCAGTGGAGCATGCCTGTTTCCATATTAACGATGGGAATCATCACGGTGGTGTACACCTACCTGGGCGGCATGCAGGCGGTCTTGTGGACTGACTGCGTTCAATTTCTTATCTACACGCTGGGGGCTATTATTGCAGGCTGGCTGCTGGTTGGATATATCCCGGGAGGTTGGAGTGAGTTTTTTCAGGCAGGAAGTGCCGCCGGAAAGTTTACCCTGATTAATCTTTCCACCGACCCAGCTATCACCTATACCCTGTGGACCGGGGTGATAGGTGGTGCCTTTTTCAGCATGGCAAGCCATGGCGCGGATCAGATTATGGTGCAGCGTTATCTCTGCGCACGCAACCTGGGCCATGCCCGCGCGGCACTGGTGGCCAGCGGGTTGGTTGTGTTCCTGCAGTTTCTATTATTTCTGTTCATAGGCGTTGGGTTGTACCTGCTTTCGCAATCCGGCGCCTGGCCACTTCCCGCAGATATCCGCAATGACCAGGTGTTTGGCAGATTCATCGTGGAAAAACTTCCCGTAGGGTTGGTGGGTTTGGTCATAGCTGCGGTACTGGCGGCAGCCATGTCCACACTTTCCAGCTCGCTCAATTCCAGCGCAAGCGCTGCTCTTGCAGACTTTTACAAACCCCTTAGACCGGGCAAAAGTGAACTCGAATACCTGGAAGCTTCCAGGCTGCTGACATTGATCTTTGGATTTGCGCAGATAGGCGTTGCACTTCTGGCCTGGCAGATTGACAGCCCACGCAGCGTGATTGATCAGGTTTTATCTGTCGCTGGCCTTACCACAGGGATGGTTCTTGGATTGTTTCTGCTTGGAATCCTAAAGCAACCAATTTCCTCCGCAGCGGCACTGTTTGGAATGTTATTCGGATTCTGTGCGGTGATGGCTGCTTACATTCCCGGAGCCATGGGAAAACCAATAGTTGCATGGCCGTGGTACGCCCCCATTGGAACCATCTCCACTGTGTTCATTACCCTGATCATCAACAAAGCTCTACGTCCAAATACCGGCAAATAGCAAGGACAACATCGTGGATCATCTTGTCACCGAGACACGCAATAACGCCTCCATCCATCTCGATCTTCTGTCTGCGGAGGGATTGGTGCATTTGATGTGCTCGGAAGACTCCCGAATTCCAAAGGCCATCGCGGCATGTGCCCCGACAGTTGCAAAGGTGATTGAAAAAATAACAGAGCGCATGCGCAATGGTGGCAGGCTTATCTATATGGGTGCGGGAACATCCGGAAGGCTTGGAGTATTGGATGCAACCGAATGCCCACCCACCTTCAGTGTGCCTACCGGTTTGGTGATCGGGCTGATTGCCGGAGGTGAGCGCGCCTTGACCACCGCTGTGGAAGGTGCTGAAGATCATCCTGAATTTGGGATGGAAGACCTTAAGCAAATCCAAATCACAGCGAATGATAGCGTGGTGGGTATTGCAACAAGCGGAAGAACGCCCTATGTGGCGGGTGGCTTGGATTATGCAAGGTCCCTGGGAGCTTACACGGTTGCCTTTTCATGCAACCCACACGCGGAAATCAATACCTGCGCTGAGGATGCGATAGGGGTTGTTGTTGGGCCGGAAATTTTGACTGGTTCCACCCGTTTGAAGTCTGGCACGGCAACCAAGCTTGTATTGAACATGATCAGCACTGGTGTGATGGTTGCGCTTGGAAAAACCTTTGGCAACCTGATGGTGGATTTACGTGCCACCAATGTCAAGTTGAAGGCAAGGGCAAATCGCATCATCCGCCAGATCACAGAGATGGATGAAATCAGCGCAGCAAAGTTGCTTGAAAGTTCCGGCAACGAAGTGAAGACTGCCATTGTTTGCCACCTTTTGCAAACCGATGCCGCAAATGCCCGGAATGTTCTGTCTGAAAACCAGGGTGGCATTCGCAAAGCCATATCTGCCAGCTCGGAAAAATTGGGAATCGATGCATCCCTTGTGGTTGGAATTGATGGCGGAGGCACCAAGACTTCCGCATTATTGGCGAAGATTCGAAAAGATGGTTTTGAGGTGTTGGGAAGAGGGATTGCAGGGGCATCCAACCCACGGGTGGTGGGCTTCGAGAATGCATCCTTAGAAATCCATACCGCTATTCATGCTGCGTTCCAACAAGCCAAAATCCCACTCTGCAAAGTTCATCGCCTGGTTGCGGGGTTAAGTGGCGCGGGCCGTGAAGAAGAACGCAACCGCATGGGCGACCTACTTCAAGATATGGCTCAAAAGGTGGAAGTGACATCCGATGCGAATTTGATTCTTGAGGAAGGCCTGCTGCATGGCTGGGGAATTGCCGTTATAGCTGGCACAGGATCCATGATTCTGGGAAAAAGCCAAGATGGAACCGTGCTGCGTTCAGGTGGTTGGGGCACCCAGCTTGGCGACGAGGGTAGCGCCTACGCAATTGGAATGAGTGCCCTTAAAGCTCTGTGCAAAATGCAGGACGGGTTATTGGAAGCTGGCCCTCTGCGCGAGTTATTGCTTGGAAAATTAGGTCTCACAAAAGTTGAGGATCTGATTGCCCCCCTGGCGGAGGGAACTTGGGGTAAGGAAACCATCGCAGAGTTGGCATTAGAGGTACTGAGCCTTGCTGAAAAAAATGACCTGCTGGCTAATCAGTTACTTCAGGAACAGGCAACCGCACTGGCTCAGGGTGTTGCGGGTTTGTACCGTAAATTGCAACTTATGCCTGCTGCCACACCACTAGCCTTTGCAGGCAGCCTGTTTTGCAAAAGTAACCTGTATCGAAACCTATTCATCGATCAATTACATACATTGGGAGTACCACTGGAAATGCAATCCACGGTACATGAACCTGCTCTGGGTGCTCTTCGACTTGGTTGCAAACAGTAATTATCTAAGCCAAATCTCTTGGTTTATCCATTTTAAGCCAGGTGCCTCACTTTTTTTGGATCTTCCTCTTGTTGGATTAGCAACGGATGTTAAACCTTCACTTTCTGGAAGGAAATCGGGGGATCCTTTTCATGAAAGTTACGGTTTGGAATACCTTATGGCTTATCTGCCTTTCGTTTTGCCTGAATGCAAAGTGCTTCGGTCAGGAACCAGACATGAATTTGGCTGCAAAGGTAGATGGAGCCATTGCCCAAGGTGATACATTCCTTTACCGCCTTTCCAAATTCTTGAATCCCACCAAAGAAAAAGAACCGCAAGAGGGCATACCAAAACCATCCATCAAGGATCCAGGCCCTGACACTTCCAATTTTCCAAATGGGCCATACACCTTGCCACAAGGCAGAACTTACCTTGAAATGAACCCGTTTAACTTGGCGGGAAAATGTGCCTCCACACCAAGAACCTATACCTTCCCATTTTTGATTCGTCATGGAATCACGGATGATGTGGAACTACGACTTTTCTCCAATGGCTTAACCGCCTTGGGGCCAGAGGATGGAACTGGCCGTTTGACAGGTTTTTCACCCTTGGTGTTCGACATGAAATTTCACATCATGGATGAAAACAAAGATTTGTTCCTGCCAGCCATTGGTTTTGAGGCATACATCCAAAGCACCTTTGGATCATCCTTTTTGAATACCGGTGTGCAACCAGCGCTATTTTTGCTTTTCAGCAAGGAGCTAACAGATAAATGGCTTGCGGAATGCAGCATGGGTTTGCAAAGTGCGAATTTTGAAATAACGCCAGGGGACGGATTTATGTACAGCCTCCAGTGGGCAGCCACCAGAAAAATTACAGATGATGTCTCTATGTTCGTACAG
>JBEGQX010000127.1:0-3573 GCA_041180805.1 Planctomycetota bacterium | reverse complement strand
TTGTAAAGGTCCACTCATGAAATCATTAGAAAATAAAGCTTTATCAACGAGAATTTCTACCATTCTTGGCCTTGTAACTTTATTAGGGTTAACCCATTTTTCTGTTGCTCAGGAACCGGATGCAAAGCCCTTGAACTGGACACTTAAACCTTTTGATTCTTCCGCCAAAGAACTTAAGGGATTTCAATGCCCGGAATGGCTTCGAATCGAATTAGTTGCCAACCTTAATTTTAAAACTGAAAAGTTCCAATTTGGAATAGATGGGTCCCTTTATGTATTAGGGACAAATAACGCGGAAAAAACAGGTGGCAGCCATTTGCATGTTTACCAATGGAAAAACAACGCATTTATACCGGCAAATAAAACTTTTGAAGTTGGAGAGCCAATTCTGGATTTTGCGTTGGATGCAAAAAGCGTGTTCATTGCCACCGGCACAAGATTGTTAAAAATCAGTACAGGTCTTCAGGGCGAACAGAACGTAATTTTAAACATAAAATCTCAAGAAGCATTGAATTCCGCCAAACTGAATGTAGCAACAGATGGTTGGGTTTTTCTAAGCTTGCCTCCGAACAACTTGGAATTAAAAACCACTGCGAAAACCATCATTTCTTCCAGAGGTTCCGGTGCAATCATTAGGATCTCCAAAGAAGGGAAAAACGCGGAATTGTACTGCACTGGCTTAGGCGTACCCACCAATGGAACTTTTCAAGATTCTACCGGCAATTGGTTTTTTGCGAATGAAACACCACCTTTAACCAAAAGTAAAAATGGAGCTCTTTTTTACATTCGGCAAACCGGTGCTGATTATGGCTTCCGCACCCCTGATTTTTTGGCAAATTATGGCCTTGAGAACCCAGAAAGGTATTCCGAAGGATTGATTGGCAGGTTGAATCCGCTTTGCAAGTTGCCCGAACTTGGCAGATTCAACAGCATTTATCACCATCCCTCGAGCCATTTCCCAGCAGAGTTGGATGACCACTGGTTTGCAACAGAACAAAAAAGCTCGAAGGTAACAGCTTCAAAGCTAATTAGGACAAGTGCTGGTATGGTGTTTGGCAAGCCAAATATCATTATGGATTTACCCGAGCAGACCCCCATGCATTTTTCTGTTGGGCCGGATGGTACACCCTATCTCCTTGTCGCCTCTGCAAACGGCAATGGGGAATCACTTCTTTTAAGATGTAGTTTTCGCCGGGCTACAGAGGACAACTTAGCCTCAAAATCCATGGAGAAATATCTGAACCAAGCAAGCATGGATTTTGACAACGTATTAAAATCAACTTCGGAAATGGCAGAATCTCAAGTTGACTTCATTGCTGGTTTATTTTCAAAATTCGCCAGGGAATACAAACCTCGCCTTTTAAAGGAAGCTTTAAATTCGGATCAAAGAACCTTAATTCGTTTGGCGGCATTTGAAGCTTTGGTTGAATTTTGGGATAACGAAGTTCAATCTGCCGCATTGGAATTATTGGAATCCGGCGAAAATATTTTGTGTATCCAAGCTGCGAAGGCTTTGGGCGATCATGCCCCTCGCAAATCTGAGGCGACATTCAACGCATTGCTAAAACATTTGGGAAGCGAAAATATCACCCTTCGAAAAGAAGTGATTCTGGCAACTGGAAAAATCAACGCCCCCGGTGCCGCGGATAGCCTTATCAATGGGGTTCTTTTTTACGATGGGGCGGATTCCATGGTCGTGGATTCCTTTGCCCGGGCGCTTGAATTTACAGGAAATGATGGACTCGAGCGTCTCACAAGTGTTGGTGATTCCGGTGTAAAAAAAGATCTACGCAAGGCAATTGACACGCTTTGCATGATGAAAACATTAGAAGTTGCGGTCGTCATTCCTGATTGGTTAAAAAACGTGAATCTTTCCCCGGATGACAAAGCGGACCTTATCAGAAGTTTGCGAATTCACTCAATGGTTAACTCGAAAGATTATTCCGGGGTTTTTGTGAAAATCATCAAAGGTAATCCCGGCTCTGCATCCGAGAAAATTGCAGTTCTTGAATCGTTGCGAGGTTTATCAGAAATAATTGACCCGATAATTTTACAATGGGTTGAAGATCGGTTAAAAGAATCCAACGATGATGTTAAAAAAGCAGCCGCTGATACTGTTCGAATTAAAAAACTTAAAAGCTTAAAAGGGCCAGCCACATAAGCAGGCCCCTTGTCTGGAAATGAATTTAAACCTTCGTTTGGTTATTGCAAACCACCGTCAACTCTTTCATTGGTAAGGTGGGAAGGATGATCGGTAAACCAGATTCGGGACCATTCCTGTTCAATCTGACGAATATCTTCGGACTGATTCAGCAAGGCTTTCATGCGCATAGTTGGATCAGAAGAATAAGCATTTATCAGGCAACCCGTGTTTGCTAGCAACACCATACCAACCATGGCGACCAATAAAACCTTGCGCATCGGAAATACCCCCATTACATGGATGAGACTAATCCCCATCTGGCTAAACCAGAATTCAATCTCACCATGGATAATTCATCGGATATTCCGACTCTAGGCTTTAAAACATTTATTAGAAAAGAAAGGATTTTATCAAGAAGATAAAATAGGAAAAAATAACTTTAAAATAGATAAGATTTTATACAACTGGCTTGTCTTCATTCGGGTGATCATCTGCATCACCGCCACCCAAAACCAGCGGATTAACATTGGGATCCACAGGCAAAACTGAAAGTTTTTTTACCCTTTCTTCCATTTCCTTGCCGGGTTTGAATGTCACCACATATTTTGGGGGAACATCCACTCTTTGACCTGTTCGGGGGTTTCTTGCTTTTCTGGCCTTACGCTGTTTAACTTCAAAAACGCCAAAGTTTCTTAATTCAATACGGCCAATTTCAAGAAGCGTATCCACAATTGCGTCAAAAGTTTGCTGAACGATCTCCTTGGTTTTTAATTGAGTTAAACCAATTCGATCAGAGATCTGCTTGACGATTTCTTTTTTAGTCACAGCAAGCACCTTTCACACAAGGTCGATATGCAGGCAGACATACCCTCCAAACGCCTTAACCTTAAATACAATCAAGAATTAAGTCAAGTTAAAACCGGTAAAAGCGATGAGATTTAGCCTTTTGGCAAACCAGATAACCAAAATGCTCTTCACAAAAATAACCCAAAAAAGGTAATCGTAGTCAATTCATTTTGCAATGAGGACAACGATGGAAAAAATTCTGGTAACCGGCGGCTGTGGTTTTATTGGCAGCAATTTCATCAGACACATCTTGGATGTGGAAAAAAATGTCGAAGTGATCAATTTTGATTTGCTAACCTACGCTGGAAATTTGGCAAATTTAAAAGATGTGGAAAAAAATCCCAGACTTTCATTTGTAAAGGGTGATATTGCTGATAAAGCGGCCGTTGATTCTGCAATGGCAAAAGGGGTTAATGCCGTTATTCATTTCGCGGCAGAAAGCCATGTGGACCGTAGCATATTAGATTCAAGTCCATTCATTCGCAGCAATGTAATGGGCACACAAGTTCTACTGGATAGCGCAAAGGCTCATAAAGTTGACCGGTTTGTTCATGTTTCAACCGACGAAGTATATGGCACACTGG
>JBEGQX010000126.1:0-10543 GCA_041180805.1 Planctomycetota bacterium | reverse complement strand
ACGAATGCTGATGTTGGAACGGTAGCTGTTGATGTGACTGCAAATGATGGTAATGGGGGTACAGTTACCGACACATTTGATATTGTGGTTGCAAATGTCAATGATGCACCGGTGGTAACTACTACTGCAGGCGTGACTCCTTTCACGGAAGGCAATAATACCACCTCGACCCCCGTGGTCGTGGACAGCGCAATTACAGTGTCAGATATTGACAACAACACATTCGCAAGTGCCACGGTTGCCGTAACTGGCAACTTCCAGGCTGGTGAAGATGTGCTGGGGTTTGTGAACAATAACAGCACATTGTTCGGTAACATTACGGCAAGTTACAACAGTTCAACGGGCGTATTGACACTGACAAGTTCCGGAGCAACAGCTACCTTTGCTCAATGGCAGTCTGCATTGCGAGCGGTGACATATACGAATAGTTCGGAGACGCCGAACACCTCCACAAGAACGATCAGCTTCGTGGTGAACGATGGCACGAGCAACAGCAACACGGCGACAAAGGATGTGAGTGTGGCATCAACGAACGATGCGCCTCTTATTAGTGCTCCTGGTTCCATCACGGTTTTGGAAGATGTTGTAACTGCCCTCACTGGAATCAGCTTTACGGATGTGGATGCCGGAAGTGGCAATCTTACCTCCAGTTTTAATGTTCCAAGTGGAACCTTGTTTGCGACCAGTGGCGGTGGGGTCATAGTCTCGGGTTCCGGCACCACATCTTTGACACTTGCTGGTAGTTTGGCAAATCTCAACACTTTCATAAGTGGATCCGGGCTTTCCTGGGTAACAGCACCAAACGCGACTTCAAATGTCACGCTGACCATTGGGATTAACGACAACGGTAATAGCGGTGGTTCTGCCCAGACTGCAAGTACAACCTCCACGCTTCAGGTTACTTCCCAGCCGGATGTGACCAATGTATCCTCATCCAACTCCAATGGGCATTACAAGGCAGGGGATGTTATTACTGTTATCGTGCAATTTGATGAATCGGTAAACGTGGATACCACCGGCGGAACGCCTTACCTGGTATTGGAAACCGGTACCACCGATCGAAATGCAAATTACACCAGCGGTTCAGGTACTAGCACGTTGACCTTTACCTATACGGTTCAACCGGGTGATACGACCCCCGATCTTGATTATGTATCTTCTTCATCCCTTGTTTTGAATGGTGGAACCATTCGAAATGGTGCAGCCACAGATGCGGTGTTGACACTGGCCAACCCTGCTGCGGCAGGTTCGTTGGGCGCCAACAAGGCAATAGTAATTGACACGACGCTGCCTGTGGTCGGGCCGATAGATATCACCAGTGGTACGGATACAGGGCCAAATGACGATACACATCCAATGGGAATCCGATTGTAACCTTTACGGGTGAACCAGGGTTAACGATCACATTGCAGGGTCCGGATGGGACGATGCTGTCTGGTGGCCAGTACACGGTGAATTACAGTGGTGGCACCTACACTGTGACGCTGGTGGATGGAAATCTGAACACAGTGGGGAATGATCCATTTGGTACGTATTCGAATGGAAGTGCGACGGGTAACCCAGCGAATGCATTGGATGGTTTGTACACGATCAAGGCGACGGATCTAGCGAACAACCAGTCCACGGTGGGAACATTCACGATCGACACAACATTGCCTGGCACGAGTCCAAACCCATTTGGGCCACTGGATATATCCAATCCGTTTGATAGTGGCGTGAATGACACGGTGACATCACATGGTAACCCTGAATTGACGTTTACTGGTGAACCAGGATTGACGATCACATTGCAGGGTCCGGATGGGACGATGCTGTCTGTTGGCCAGTACACGGTGAATTACAGTGGTGGCACCTACACGGTGATGTTGGTGGATGGAGACACAACGAGGGCGAACAATCAGCCGTTTGGTACGTATTCGAATGGAAGTGCGACAGGTAACCCAGCGAACGCGTTGGATGGTTTGTACACGATCAAGGCGACGGACCTGGCGAACAACCAGTCCACGGTGGGAACATTCACGATCGACACGACCCGACCTGGGACGAGCCCAAATCCGTTTAGTCCGATAGATATCACCAGTGGTACGGATACAGGGCCAAATGACGATACCACATCCAATGGGAATCCGATTGTAACCTTTACGGGTGAACCAGGGTTAACGATCACGCTGCAGGGGCCGGATGGGACGTTGTTGTCATTGGGTCAGTACACGGTGAATTACAGCGGTGGCACCTACACGGTGACATTGGTGGATGGAGACACAACGAGGGCGAACAATCAGCCGTTTGGTACGTATTCGAATGGAAGTGCGACAGGTAACCCAGCGAACGCGTTGGATGGTTTGTACACGATCAAGGCGACGGATCTAGCGAACAACCAGTCCACGGTGGGAACATTCACGATCGACACGACCCGACCAACCTTGGCGATAACTTCCAATATAAACAATCTTGCACTGGGTGCTTCCGCGGTGCTTACCATCACTTTTTCCGAGGTTCCAGTTGGCTTTGTGATTGGTGATATCACGGTCACATCGGGTTCTGTTTCCAACCTTACGCCGACAAATGATCCCAAGGTATTTACGGTACATTACAACGCACCCAATGGCAGTGGCGGAAGTGAAACCATAAGCATTGCCAACGCAAGTTACACAGACCTGGCAGGTAATGGCGGTGTTGGCGCTTCCTTGAACCAGCAGATTTCTGTTAACCCGCCAAACTTGGCTATTACTTCGGACAGGACGAACTTGGAATTTGGCCAGACAGCGGTGTTGACATTCACATTTTCTGAAGTGCCTGTCGGTTTCACGATATCTGACATTTCCGTGACGAATGGCACATTGGGTTCGCTGGTAGTTAACCCGAATGATTCGAAAATCTATACGGTGTTGTTCACCCCCACCAGGGAATTCATTGGTACTGGAACCATTTCAGTGGCAAATGGTGCGTATACCAATGCATTTCAGGTGGCTGGCATAGGGGCATCCATCAGTCCTGCCCTAGGCATTCATACAAAAATCAGAGGCTTTAGCGCCACAGGGGATAATTCCCAAAGAGCTGGTAGCCGGTTGAACAATGCCAACACGGGCACGGGAACCTCTGTGGTTCTTTACGATCCCGCTACAGGGAATTCCAGCGGGAATGTGGTGCCATTTGAAGGCTATCAGGGACAGGTAAGAATTTCCCGGGCGGATACCAATGGGGACAACCGGCTGGACATGGTAGTTTCAGCAGGTTCAGGATTCGCACCGCTAGTGAAGATTATCGATTCAGTGGATGGCACAACCATCACCCAATTCTCGGCATACGATAACAACTTTAAGGGTGGGCTGTATGTTTCAGTTGCGGATGTCAACAATGATGGTTTTGCAGAAATAGTAACAGGCGCAGGCGCGGGTGGTGGCCCCCATGTGAAGGTGTTTGATGGTAGAACGCATTCCGAAATAGCATCGTTTTTTGCCTATGACAGCAACTTCCGTGGTGGCGTCAGCGTGGCAACCTTTGATTTTAACAATGATGGTACCTTGGACATTGTGACGGGAGCCGGTGCGGGTGGCGGCCCCCATGTGAAGGTGTTTGATGGCGCAACCATGGGCCTCGTCAAGGAATTCATGGCTTACGATGTCAACTTTAGGGGTGGTGTATTCGTGGCGGCTGGGGATTTTCTATCCGATGGCCGTTATGAAATCATCACTGGTGCTGGTGCGGGCGGCGGCCCCCATGTTAAGATCTGGGATTACCAGACCTTGAACCTGGTCGCAGAAAAGATGATTTATGATAACTACACCTATGCATCCGGCCTGGTGGTGGACATACTATTTGGTGGCGGGGCGCGAGTTGGCATAGCGGATGGCAATGATGATGGCATTCTGGATATCATCACTGGTGCTGGCCCTGGTGGTGGCCCCCATGTGAAAGTGCTTGCCGGGCTGGAATTGAATGTCATCCGAAATTTCTTCTCGGGTGAAATGAACGATGGCAGGGGCGTCTTTGTGGGCAACTAGCCTTTGCAATTGCTTGCGATATCAATTCCTGACAGTCTTGACGGCTGTGACAGTTTTGCGGTGAGTATTAACCATTTGGATTTCGGAAATAACAAATATTCGTGGGGTAGTTGTGATATCCTTCCCTTGGATGCTAATTCCGTTTCCTGGGGCTGTTCATCTTGGCATTTTCATTGAAAAAGCTGTTGGGTTCCTATTGCAGCCTGGTGTTTTTGGCCCATGGCTTTCTGGTTTCCTCCTGGGTTCTGGGCCAGGATATTCAATACCTTGGTTCGCCCTCTTGCGGTTCGGGTTCCTGCCATAATTTGAACCAGGGCAGGGGGCAGACCGGTAGTGAATACACCACCTGGAGTGGTTTTGATCCGCATCATCAGGCGTATGCGGTGCTTTTTGATCCCCGGTCAGACAGGATCATGAAGAACCTTTTTCATACCGGCCAGGGTAGTGCCGCCAGCAACCAGCTATGCCTGAATTGCCATGCAACCAACAGGGGTGATACCGCAAAATCCGGCCCGGGCTTCACCCTTTCGGAAGGGGTGGGCTGCGAATCCTGCCATGGGGGCTCTTCCAGATATATTGGGATTCATTTCACCACCAAGGTGATGGGAATGACACCCGCGGAAAAAGAATCCCAATTCGGTCTTCGCAACACCAAGGAACTTTCCACCCGTGGGGGCATCTGTGCCGATTGCCATATTGGTAATCTTGCCAAAGGCATGGAAGTGAACCATGACCTGATTGCTGCGGGTCACCCAAGGTTGAATTTTGAGCTTTCCGCATTCCTGGCGAATTACCCCAGGCATTGGAAGCATGCCGATGAACTGAAAAGGCATCCGGATTTTTATGCCAGGGCGTGGGAAGTGGGCCAGGTTGAAGGTTCCAAAAGCGCCATCAAGTTGCTTGCGGAAAGGGCACAACAGGTTGTGCAAAAAAAAGATCCGCTTTGGCCGGAGTTTACCGAATTTGATTGCTTTTCCTGCCACAAGGATTTGCAGCTTAATAGTCGCAACTACCGCAATGGTTACCCGGCGAAACCTGGATCGCTTCCATGGGGTGATTGGTTTCAAAGTTCCTCTTTAAAAGTTGTTTTGGGAAAGAGCATGGAATCCTCCTATCCTGCTGATTTAATCCGGGAAATGAATTCCAACCAGAAACCTGAAAAGGTTACAAGGCTTGCCAATGCTGCCGATCTTGCATTACAGCAATCCTCCAGACATTTGCAAAGCGCACCTGCAAAGAATATGGCTGATTTGCGCAATTCCATGAAGCAATTGGCGGATGTGGGATTTTCCAAAGGCGGCAGGCTTTCGTGGGATGAGGGCGCGCAATTGTTTTTGGGAATAGCCGCCCTGCACAATGCCTGGTCAGACTTGGAACCGGGTGCAATTCCCCCGGCGGTTACCATGAACGTTGAAAAACTGCGTGGATTGCTGAAAAATTCATTTCCAAAAGGCTTTGACAGCCCTAAGCTGTTCGAGGATGTTTTTCCAAAGTCTTCAGGGGCAAACCATGCCTCGGATACATTCGAGACTGTATTTGCGTCTTTGCAATCTTCCCTCGTGTCAACCCGGAGATAGGGTGATGCTTTCTAAAGGCAATTTACTTGGGTTTGTCCCCTGGTTGGCCATTGCATGGTGTTTTTTGGGGAACCAAAATTTCCTGAAAGCGCAGGAAAAAACCAAGGATACCTGGGCAGACCTGAAATACCATTCCGCCGCCAAATGCGGTGAATGTCATTCCCTTCCACGTGGCAACCAGTTGCCCAGTGAGGACCCCTCTGTCAAAGAGCAAAGGGCCTGGGATGTGGTTCTGATGACCGAGTTTTCCATATGGAAATCGCACGACAAACATGCCCAAGCCTACGCGGTTCTTGCGGGCCCGCGAGGCAAACGCATGGGCGAAATTCTTGGCCAGGATGTTTTAAAGAGGGAAACAGGCTGTCTTAGCTGCCATGCCCTGGGGCACCTTTCTGAAAAGACCGACAACCCAAAACAGTTTCTGCTGGACGGTGTAAGCTGTGGAGGCTGCCATGGCCCTTCCACCAAATGGCTTGGGGATCATGCCGAGCCATCCATCTGGCGGAAAAAGACCGCGGAAGAAAAACAGCAATTGGGTCTTCGTGATTTGAGGGACCCTGAAGTTCGCAGTACTGTTTGTGTTTCCTGCCACATTGGAAACGCGGCAGAGGGCAAGATTGTAACCCATGCCATGTTTGCAGCGGGCCACCCACCCCTTCCACCGATCGAGATTGCGACTTTTTCCAGGAATGAACCCCAGCATTGGCGCGATCCAGCCCAGGTACCTTTATTTAAGAATGCTTCCCCGGAGGTCGCCAAGAATTATCATCTGGCAGACAGCGAATTTTTCCGAACCCGGTTGGCGTTGGTTGGCGCGTTGGTTTCGCTCAGGGAAACTGCCCGCCTGGCTGCGGATCGCGCGGACTTTGAAAGCAAAAAGGGTCAGGAACTTTGGCCAGAACTTCTGATGGGGCCGGATGTTCCCAAGGATCTTTCCAAGCTGGGCAACCTGGCCAAAGACTCCTGGTCTGAAATTGCCATGGCGCACAGCGATTGTTATGCCTGCCACCATGATTTGAAATACCCGGGTTTCAGGCAGGTGCGCGGTTATGGTTTGCACCTTGCCCATAGAACGCCCATCCGAGTTTCTCCAGGCAGGCCTGTGCTTCGCACCTGGCCAACCGCTTTGGTGCAGGCCGCACTGGTAGCCTCGGGGCAGAAAATCGATGAATTGGAAAAAGGCCTTAAAGATCTTATGGCCGCGTGTAACGAAAGACCGTTTGGCAATCCGGCCAGCGTTAGAACAGCAGGCTTGAAACTGGCAGGCGAGTGTGACAAGGCCATGGCAGCCTTGCGCAAATCCAGGCTTGATCGTGCCACGGTGCAAAAAACCATGCAGGAAGTTTTGCGTCTGCACCTAACCCCTGGCCCGGACGGTCTGATGGTTACGCCCGATTACGAATCCGCCAGGCAGTTGGCATCTTTGCTAGAGGTGGGCTCCGAGGAGCTTGGTTTTACGGGTTCCAAATCCATCAAGGGAATTGGTGAACTTGCCGAGATCTTGAATCTTCACCCTTATCAGAATCGCATGCCCCGTGTGAAGGAAGTGTTGGATGCCATTGCTAGGGCGGCAGATACCCCCAAGGCCGACTTCAAGGATGATTTTTTTGCTTATCTTTCTGATATTTCCAGTGCTGGAAAAATCAAAAAGCTGGAATCCAACCCCAATTTTATTGTTACCATGATCCGTCTGGATAACTCCAAATTCAATGCGGAGTTGAACAAGGCCCCCCTGATTGACAAACTGCAAAAGTATGACGATGAGGAGGAAGTGATCACCCTGAAAAGCATTTCAGACTATGGCCCGGATGCATTTCGGCAAAAGCTTGCGGAGATTTCCAAGCAGTTGTCCACACCTGCCAAATGACAGTTTGAAAATCTGGTGGTTTAAAAGTTTTATTATTTGGAATTTAAAATCCTATTTTTGAACAGTCTTCAAGGTTAAACTTGATCCAGGTTCAAGAAAGGGTTTTTAATGTTTTTTCAGAAAATCAAATCAGCAAGGCTGCGTGTCTGGCTTTTGTTTTTCTTTATTGCCATTTCATTATTTACTGGCCTTTTTTTAACCATTCTAAGTCTTGATGCTGAACTGGTGATGGGTCGAAATTTTGTGAGAAGGCTGGGCAACCAGATTTCCCACAATGTGGTCAGCCAGGTGGAGTTCTCTATCGAGGAATCCGAGGAATTCATCAGTATTGTCAAGGCCCATCTGGAACATGAATTTGTCGGTGATAATTCTTTTGAAAGGGTGGCGCGTTATCTAGGGGATCACCTTTCCAAAAATACCAGCCTGGGTTCTGTTTTTTATGTGGATGCTATCACCGGAAAAAGCCTGATCGTTTCCCCCGACCGAGGTGTGATTGATAATCACTTCGAAAGGCCTGGAAGCATCAATCTAAAAAAAGTTGCCAATGAGGATGGCAAGCTTTTTGTCAGGCAGGTTACACCCGATTTTCCACGCAAGGGCGTCACGCAGGTGATGAAGTACAACTATGCGGATTACGCCTCAAAACCTTTGGAAACCGAGGAAGTGCCCGATTTGGATTTTCGAAAAAGGGATTGGTATAAAAATGCGATTGCCAATGCCGATTCAAACACCGCGCATTGGACGGAAACCTATGAATTTAAATTTCGGGGGTTAAACAATTCTGTTTTTGGAATCACAGCCACCAATGTCATCAGGGATAAAAACAAAAATATTGTTGCTGTGGTCGGGGTCGACATTCCCACGGATTGGCTGAGTAACTTTTTGAAAAACAGCATCAGGAAGAATGTCACGGATAAGGATCTCCACGGTTTCATTTTTGAAAATCGAAAGAACGGCGGTCAGATTATCATAGCCCATTCTGATGAGGATGAGGTTTTTCCCACGAGACCAGATGGGATTCTTAAGGGCATGTGCGAAATCCATGAGGTGAAATGCCCCATAGTGAAAGACATGATGGTAAATATGCCTGCGGGATTTAAAAACACCCAAGAATCGCCCGAGTATTCTGTGATCACCTTTCAAACCCGGGGCGTGGAAATGATTGGAGCGTTACGGGATGTCGCCACACGAAGGCCACCTAACTGGGTCCTTTGTCTTTATATTTCAAACTATGATCTGTTTACAAAAACTTACAGCAGACTTTATTGGAATCTTTTCTTTACCGTGGTGATCATGCTGGGGGCGGTATTGGTATCGTTGTATCTGGCCTGGAACGCATCCCGGCCGCTGGAGGGCCTTGCAAGAACTGCTGAAAAAATTGGCAAAATGGAATTCAACACCAACATCGACACCAATTCCAAAATCCTGGAGATCAGGGAACTTTCAGGCTCCATGAATCGCATGAAAATTGGCCTGCAATCTTTTACCAGATATCTTCCCAAGGGATTGCTAAACACACTTTTTGAAACTGGCCAGGGTGCAAAGCCTGGCGGTGTGGAAAGAAAAGTCACCATAAGCTTCACAGACATTGTGGATTTCACCCATTATGCCGAGAAGCTGCCGCCAAATGATTTGGTGATGCAATTGAATGAATATCTTGGCTGCTTTTCCTCGGTTGTTTTGGAAAATGAAGGCACCGTGGACAAGTATATTGGCGATGCGGTGATGGCCTTTTGGAACGCCCCATTGAAATGCCAGGATCATCCATTCAAGGCATGTAAGGCTGCCATCAGGGGTATGCAGCGTTTGCAGATTTTGCAAAGCCGGTGGTTGGAGGAAGGAAAGCCTGTCTTCAAAGCCAGGGTTGGTGTTAACACCGGCAATGCGATTGTTGGAAACATCGGTACCGAAGAGCATCTAAATTACACCGCCGTGGGAGATACCATCAATCTTGCCAGCCGACTGGAGGGATTGAACAAAACCTATGGGACAAAAATCCTTATCACCGAGGCAACACTTTCCGAGGTAAGCGATAGGGTCGTTTTCAGACCTGTGGATTTGGTGGTGGTAAAAGGCAAGGGCATTCGAGTGATGGTGTATGAGTTATTGGGGTTAAAAGGTGAAATGGAACCAGAGGTGGAACAACAAAGTCTGGAATTTGCGGTCGCCCACAAAAAGTACATGGCAAAGGATTGGTCGGGCGCGCTGGAATTGTTCGTGAAAATAAGTTTAAAAAGCCCCGCTGATGGATTGGTGGCACTGTTCATGCAAAGATGTCGGGATTATTTGCAAAATCCCCCCGGTGCCGATTGGGATGGCAGCCAGGAATTCAAGACCAAGTAATCACCCGATGGATTGTAGAAGTGTTGGAAGGTTGGCTACAGATTGCACAAGGAAGTGCGCGCCTGCCTGAAGGAACTTTTGTCCTACAAGGTTTGTTCGCTTTTCTTTCTCAGATGGTTCCAGCATGTCAAATTCGGCTTGGGAAAGCCCCATTTCATTGCCAGTCTGGGTGACCCCCACGGTAATGCAGCCAGCGTTTCGCCCCGCCTGAATGCCTAGCGGGGTGTCATCCACAATAATGACCCGATCCATCGGGTAAACGCCAAGGGCCTCTGCGGCACGAAAATTCAGCCAGGGGGCAGGCCGTCCTGCTGCAACCTCATCGGAACAGACGATGGCTTCCGGGCAGTAACCCTGGCTTGCGGCAATGGGTGCTACCACGGCCATCAGTTCCCGTGTGTACCCCGTGGTGGATCCAATTTTCATGCCCTGGTCCCTGCACCAGGCAATGGCTTTCGCCACCCCGGGAATCACATCGGAAAAATTGGCCAGGACCGATTTTTGAAGTGGAAGGAAAGATTCGTAAAGGTGCGAGACATCCGCATCGGTGGGCAGGGTGCCCTTGGCTTTCAACCAGGCATTCCGCACCCTGGGCATTTCCAGCACAGATGCGATGTGTTCGCGCTTGGCCTTGCCCATGGGGCCACGGGCCTCTACCTCGGTGATGGGAACCCCCGACTTTGAAAAAATCTCCAGAAAAACCTGCGTGGGTGCCCGGCTTCCAAAATCCACCGTGGTTCCGGCCCAGTCCA
>JBEGQX010000125.1:0-2957 GCA_041180805.1 Planctomycetota bacterium | reverse complement strand
ATGCACGCCACCAACACCAGCACTCCGCATGCGGCATAAAAATATTTCCCCAGGCTTACCGCTTCCATGGTTTTGAGCAGCAGTTCCTTTCTTCGACCGGATGCCTGCCGTGCCACCGGAGATCTCCACCCGGATTCCGTTAACTCGCCTCCCATCGAATACATTTTTTGGTAAACATCCTGCCCGATCTTCAATTCTGTAAGACCCGTTAGAACTCGATGGCAGGTTGCCAAATGCGCCAGCAAATAGTCATCTTTTTCGATCAACTGTTCGATACGGACCCTTTCCTGGTCTTGGAGTGTTCCATCCAAAAAACCAGCAATCAGGTTTTCGTCCGGCCAGGAAGAAATATCGCCCGGTAGGGATTGCAATTCAGGTTGATCCAACACCAACCGAATGCGCCTTAACGCAATCTGCCAGGATTCTTCCTCCCTTACCCTGGCCATTACCTGTCGCGCCTCAAGACCTTCCAGTTGGTCATCCACATAATCCAAAAGCAGCTTGTAGTTCACTTCCATGACCTGAATACTCCTCCACCTGTCGATCTAACATCATTAGTGGGCTTAAAGGCTTGGTTTCGTGCATTCCAGGAAGAATTATTTTTAAAAAAGTGCGGTTGCCTGAATCAGGCGGAACGGTACAAGGATTCCTCAGGGAACCGAGTTCCACTGTGCAAACAGGGGTAAAGCATGAAGGCTGGTAAATACAAATGGTTTCTGGCGCTTGGGGTAATCTGGGCACTCTCACCCCATGCCAGCGCGCAACTTTCCTGCAAAGAACCCACTCATGATCGGGGTATTGTTCGGGCAGGCACCCCTCTTAAGCACACATTTGTTCTTCAAAATCTGGGGGAGCAATCCATTCAGGTTTTGGAAGCCAGGCCGGGATGCGGTTGCCTGAAGCCTCCCATTGCGAATGCAACATTGCAACCAAAACAAATCATGCAACTTCCTGTGGAAATCCACACCCTGACACAGCCAGAGGGACCACATGCTTTTCCTCTGACTGTAAAGTACCTATTGGGTTCGCAGGTGGAAGAATTGAAGTTAAGTGTTCAGGCTCAGATTCAAGTGGAGGTGCAGGTCACACCCGCGGCTGCCGCTATCTTCACCGATCGCGCCCAGACGCACAACTTCACCATCCGAGATTCCAGAACCACGCCTTTAAAAATCATCTCTGCGGAATCTTCCATCAAGGAACTGGCAATCACCGTGGGATCACTTTCGCGGGATGAATCAGGGGCAAGCCTGCAGCAAATCCTGGTTCAGATTCCCGAATCCCTGAAGGCAGGGAGGTACCAAGCTTGGATTTCACTGACATCGAACGATCCCGCTTACAGCGATATGAAAATTCCCATGACTATCGTCAAAAGGGAAAAAGGCCTGGTTCAGGCAGCGCCTGCAAAATTATTTCTGGAAGGCAGCATCAGTACCCCGCTGCCATCACGAATCATTCGCCTGAGTAGCCAGGGTACTGGAAATGTTCGCATAGAAAATGTGGAAACCAACCACCCGGCGGTGCGTTGCACCTGGGCGCATGGTCCGGGCGAAGACGCCACCCTCCGCCTTCTGCTGGATGAGAAGAAACTGCCAGCCGGACAAACCACTGCGGAGGTGCAGGTTAAAATGAAGGATGGAACCCAACCTTTACTGATGATCCCAGTAAGCATCAACCTTCGGTAGGAATTTAGCCCACCACAAGGTTGACAAGTTTGCCAGGCACAACGATGGCCTTTTTAATCTGCTTGCCAGCGATGGATTCCTGAACCTTGGCATCCGAAAGGGCCAGTTCCTTCAGGGCCTCCTCGGTCATGCCGATGGGAACCGTCAGTCTTTGACGGATTTTCCCATTCACCTGGACTGGTATCTCCACCGAGTCCTGCTTCAGAAATTCTTCGCGATGCACCGGCCATGGTTCATAAGCCAGGGTGGTCTTATGGCCAAGTGCCTCCCAGAGTTCCTCGGCCATATGGGGGGCGAATGGCGCCAGCAGCAAAACCAATGGTTCCAGTGCTTCGCGTGAGCGAACTGCCATCGGGGTAAGGTGGTTGGTGTATTCCATCATGGCGGCAATACAGGTATTGAAGCGATAGCCATCCAGCCCCTCGGTAACCCGCTTGATGGTGGTGTGAAGCCTGCCAAGTGTGTCACGATCGGCACTGACATTTTGTACGGCCTCATGAAGATTGTTATGCTCCACGCGGTCGTCAATGAACAAACGCCACACACGGCCCAGGAAGCGGTAGACCCCCTCCACGCCACGCATACTCCAGGGTTTGGTGGCTTCCAATGGCCCCATGAACATCTCGTAAAGGCGCAAGCTGTCTGCGCCGTATTCCTTTACAACATCATCGGGGTTGATCACATTGCCACGGCTTTTGGACATCTTAAATGCGCGGGCATCCACACGAATGTTCGGGTTTTCCTTCAGAACAAAGCTATCACCCTTTTTCTCAACCTGATCCTCATCTAACTTGGAAATTTCAATCGGGCCGCCGGTCTTCTTCTCGGTGGCAACCTTGCCATCAAAATCCACCTGTGCTCCGGAAACCAGCGCGCCATCCTTTCGGAAGGCTGTATATTCCATCTCCCCAAGAATCATGCCCTGGTTGATCAGCTTCTGGAATGGTTCCGGGCATGGTAGAAGTCCGCGATCAAATAGAACCTTGTGCCAAAACCTGGAGTATAAAAGGTGCAGCACAGCGTGCTCGGCGCCACCAATGTAGAGATCGACAGGCAGCCAGGCGTTGGCCTTTGCTGATTCGCAGAAAGCCTGCGGGTTTACCGGATCGATGTAGCGCAGGTAGTACCAGCAAGACCCCGCCCATTGGGGCATCGTGTTGGTCTCGCGGATGAACTTGCGGCCGTTCTTTTCCACCATCAGCCATTCCTTGGCTTTACCCAGGGGAGGTTCTGGCTTTCCGGAGGGACGAAAATCGGAAAGTTCCGGAAGCTTCA
>JBEGQX010000124.1:0-6864 GCA_041180805.1 Planctomycetota bacterium | reverse complement strand
CCTGAACAATGGTCAGGTAGGTATCTTTTACGATACTGGGCGGGATCAGGATCGGGGTCTTGGCTATGGGTTTTACACCAGCCTTTTTCAGCCTTTCCATAGCCGCGTTGGTATCATTCACAATAATTGTCAGGTATCGAAAACCAGTTTGGGAATGAATGAACTGGTTGTCACTTTTCCTAGGGTTTACACCTTCCACCTGCATCAGCTTGATCTTGGTGGCGGTATCACCTTCGCCGAGCACAAATACTCGAATATCCAGAGGCTTTTTCGAAGTTAAACCAGCATCGCCAGCAAAATCAGCGGGTACTCCAAAACCTTTCACTTCCTTGAAACCTATCGCATCCTTATAGAATTTCGCAGACTTCTCAATGTCTGTCACCACAACTCCCAAATCAATAGTTGTGGATCCGAATGGGCCTTTCTCTTGCGCATGGACAGCTCCAAATGCAAATAGCGCAGCAACGGCAGCCAAGAACAAACGACTCTTCATAGTTTCTCCCTTCAGGTTTAAGAATGGAATTATTCTAATCAGGTTTTTATGGGTTGTCATTCATGAATCGCTCGGGATGAAACAACTTCAAATCCAAATTGGAATTCTGATTGATGCAAATATCAGCCACAACTTCACCAACCACAGATGCAAACTTAAAACCATGTCCGGAGAACCCCCCCGCCACAATCATTTGAGGGTTATTCTGCAAAGCCCCTAGCAAAAAATGCCGATCGGGGGTAAGGGTATAGATGCAACCCTTTGCCTGCGCAGAGGCAGAATTCTGTAACGAAGGAATGCTTCCCGCTAAAAATTTCCTGATGCTAATTTCATCCTCAGGATGAACCATCCTGTCAATCTGTTCCACTTTCGCGACCTCAGGCTGACCGTAATGCCTGGCAATTTTCACCCCCGCAGGTTCCACCATGGGAAATCCATAATAGAAAGCTTGATCCTTGGCGAACATGAACACAGGCGTTTTGAATCTGCTAAATGCCACAGGATTTGAAGGGGTAAACCAGTGCAGAGTCTGACGCATCAGGCGAATGGGGTTCCCCGCAGGACCTAAAAACTTGGATACCCAGGGCCCTGCACACAGAACCACCCTTCCAGCATGATATTCAGACTTATTGGTTTTAACTGTCACACCATTACCATGAAACTCCAGGCTGGTTGCAACCTCGCCATAATGAAGACTGGCTCCGTTATGCATAGAAATATTTTGAAATGCCTGCAGGCACCTTCGGGCCCAAACAAAACCACCATGGGGCTCCAAAAGCCCAATCTCATCGTCTTCCGGTTGGAGCACCGGGAATCGATTTCTAATTTCCCGGGCATTTAGCTCGGATAGTTTTAAATGGTGCAGACCGGCACTTTGGCGAATGCCTTGAATAACTTCATGCTGCGGCTTACCGATGGTTAAGCAACCACATTCATCGATCAAGGTTTCACCGGTAAGCCATTCAAGCTCATGCCAAATATCATAAGCCCTTTTCAAAAGAGGAACGTATGAAGGATGCTCATAATAGGCCAGTCGTATAGCCCGGGTAGAGCCATGTGAACTGCCCAGTTCATGGAAAGGTTCAAACTGCTCCAGTCCCAATACTTTTTGGCCGCGCATGGACAATTGCATGGTCGCGGAAGACCCCATGCAGCCAAGGCCAATCACAATGACATCAAAGGTTTTATTCATGAGAAAAGCCCATGGGAACACCATGGGCTTGCCTGATTCAATGGAAAAATTACTGGGCTTGCTTGATGGAAAAGGCAATCAACTTGCCTTGGTCGCGAATCAAAAGCCTTCCGTTTGCAATAACCGGATGGGGCCAGCTTGGTTTGCCACTGGCATCGGGTAACTTGAAAGAGCTAACCAGCTTATAGCCCTTGGGGGAAGCCTCTAGCAGGTTCATGGTGCCATCTTGATTTCTGAAATAAAGCATTCCATCTGCATATACGATGGCAGCAGACCCAGTTCCCGGCCTCTTCTCTTCTTTCCAAACCACATCACCGGTCATCATGTCCAGGCAACATGGAATACCGTTGTTATGACCTGTACCCATATAAACCTTGTCACCAAGGAGAAGCATGCCGCCATGATGGTTTTGAATATCGGTCTTCTTGCCGTTTAGGTAGAAAACTTCCTTGGCTTCAAAACCAGAGGAGCTTTTGTTCAACTTGATCAGGGAAGTTCCACTGCCATAACCGGTGGAACTGAATACATAATCATCCTTGACAATTGGGGTGGGAATATTGGCCGTACCATTGGCATTGGCCGAATAGCGCCACAAAAGATTTCCACTCTTGGCATCCACACCGATGATGCATTTGCCAAGCCAGGTGATGTACTGATCGACCCCGCCAGCCTTGCTTTTTACAATGGAAGCGTAACCAGCCCCGCCACCATTTTCCACCTTGGTAGACCAGATGGTTGCGCCAGTCTTCTTATTAAGCGCAATCATGGCTGATTGGTCACCACCGGGGGTGAAAAGAACCTTGTCACCATCCACCAGTGGAGATTCACTGAACCCCCAGCCAGACATCATCTTGCCTTTAAAATCCTTGGCGAAGTTTTTAGCCCAAAGAACCTTGCCTGTGTTGATATTCAAGGCGGCGATATCGCCGGAAACACCAACCACATACAGGCTGTCACCATCCACGGTAGGGGTACAACGGGAACCCTCGTTGTAACCGACCTTGCCTTTTTGGCCGATGTTGGTTTCCCAAAGTTTCTTCCCGTTTTTTTCATCCAAGGCCCAAACTGTCTCATTTTCGCCCTGATAGCTCATTCCGAAAACCTTGCCCTTGGCAACGGAAGGAGTACTGTAGCCACCACCAATGTCCGCGGCTTTCCACGCAACGGGCGGGCCTTCCTTGGGCCAGGACTTCATTAAACCGGTTTCCTTGCATACTCCGTCACGATCCGGGCCACGCCATTGGGGCCAGTCAAATCCCTGCGCGTTGGCAGAGAGGGCAAGACAAGGAACCACAAACATCGCCATCACGAATTTTCGAATGCTTTTCTTCATTGGTTACTCCAAGGTAGGTAGACATTTAGAATAACCGGATATTTTCAAGAATCAATCATCTAAGGAAATTTGCGGCAAAATTGACAGTTCTCATGATTCTCCAATCACTTCCATGGGCTGGTTATCCTAATATACCTCCAAGCATGCTTTTGAAAGTTATCTATTAAAGCTCCGGAGAATCCATGGGAAAGGTACTTGTTCTTTTCGATTCATTGAGTGGCAACACCCAAAAAATGGCTGACTTTGTCGCCGAGGGCGCCAAACTGATTCCGGGCATAGAGGTGAAAACCTTAATGATCGATCAAGCCAAGCCTGCCGATGTGGAATGGTGCGATGGAATTGCGGTTGGCAGCCCAACCAACATGGGATTACTTTCCTGGAAAATGAAGAAATTCTGGGATGAAACCATGGTGGGTGACTGGATGAAAATTGATGGCAAAATAGGCTGCGCTTTTTCCTCGGTGGGTGGTATCGCTGGCGGAGCGGAAATGACCTGTCAGTCCATCCTCACCCTGCTTATGAACTTTGGTTTCCTTACCTTTGGCGTGACCGATTATGTCAGCAAGTTTATGACCCTGCATTACGGGGCAGTTTCCGTTCGCGAACCCCGCGACGAGGAAACCCGCGAAGCCTGCAGAAAGCTTGGCAAGCGCCTTGCGGAATGGGTTTCCGTAATGGTGGACGGCAACAAAAGCCAGCACCCTTTGAATAAAACAGACCAGAGACTTCTGCCCGGGTAATCAACTTACCAGCACATCTTTTACCAGATTGATCGCTTCCTCGGTGCGGGATGTAACCAATGCCACAAAGGCCTTGCCAGCATCCCTCTTGAGAATGATCACGCTTCGTAGATTCAGGCTTGCTTCCTTGAACCGGTGCATCAATCGGGCAAGCTCACCTGGTTTGTCCGGCAGGCAAACCACAAGGGCCTCTTCGCTTATGGCATGAAATGGACTGTCGGTAAGTGCTTTTAATGCCTCATCATAGCGGTCCACAATCAGGGAAACTATGGCCGTTGAGCCGACACTTTCCGCATCAATGCTCTCGATGTTTACACCAACATTAGCAAGCAGCTCGGAAATGTCTGCCAGAAGTCCGGCCCTATCTTCATGAACAATGGTAATTTGCTTCATGGGCTTCTCCGGATTGTGGATTGTTGCAGTGGATTTTTCCTGGCATCAAAACGATCCCTTGCCAGGTCAACAACAAGTTCATCTATGTCTTTATTTGTGACATGGGGCATGGCTATCAGGTGCGATATGGTGGCCCTGGAAGCAAGCTGCCATTTGGAAACGGTCTCGGGAGATGGCCTGTCAAATACCACCGTGAGGGAATTCTTGTGTCTCCAGGCATGGCGATTAATCCTATAGAGCTGATCCACCGCGTAATCTGCAACCTTGAAACAACCCTGGATCATTTCCCGGTAGCCATCCAGCCCCAGGGTCTTGAATGCATACCACAGAAACAACGGAGTGAGGCCATTTCTGGATCCCATGATGGTGGTGTCCAATGTGCCCACATATTCAACACCACGGGCTATTCGATCCACGTATTCCTTTTTAGCCAGCACCACTCCACAGGGCAGTGGTGAACCCACCATCTTGTGTCCACTGATCGCGATACTGTCTATACCGGCCGAAAAATTCCAGGGATGCGGTTCATCCACAAAAGGAAGGATCATCCCGCTCAGGGCGGCATCCACATGAATGTAATAACGCTGGATGGCCATCTCCTCCAGCATTTTGTGCATGGCAACCAGATCATCGCTGGCACCCTTCATGGTGGTGCCAATGTTGGCAAATATCACCGGGGGAACATCTCTGTGAATCTTGATGGTTTCACGAAGGTCCGCCATGTCCATGGTTCCATCAGGATTGCTTTTGATCATGATGTTACGAACATGGAGGCAGCGCAGGATCTTACTTACCGAATAATGGGCATCCTCGGAATAATAGACCATGCAATCCGGAAAGATTTCCCTTGCTAGGAATATGCCGTAAAGGTTTCCCTCGGTTCCTCCATTGGTCACATAACCCCAGGTGGAATCAGCAGGTGCATTTGTCAACTGGCGAAAAATATCCACCACCTCGCACTCGTATTGGTGCGTATTAATGTGGTAGTTGGTTGGTACAAAAGGGTCACCAATATTATTCAGCGGATATTTCAAAAAATGGTACAGGGGGGAATAATCAAACTTGGTATTGCAAGGATACCCGACAAAATGCCGGAGTTCATTTTGCAAGTTAACGGAAAGGTCTTCCAGTCGTTTTTGGTCCGAATCTGACAGGGGTTTTCTATTTTCCATGACCACCTCTCAAGAATGCAACGCTTTGTCTGGCAAAGCTACGAACCATTGCTTTCTATTACATTATAGGTGCAAAACTGTCCAAGTTTTTCCGCTATCACAAGGTTTGAATTGGAAATACCTCGCACACGGCGGTCATTCAAGGAATATCCCTTATTTTTCCGGGCATTGAAATTCGCCTAAACCAATTGAAGCCCGGCACTGCTTGCCCTACGATAGTGCTTCTGTTCGTTATCTTTAAACAAAACAGGAGGAATGAAATGATTCACACGCTTGCATTATTACTGCTTTCAATCGCCGGCGCTGACACCCTGGAGGGACTTGGCGCAGTGGGCAAAGTGGAAAAAGTCGAGGGCGGATTCGCCTTTACCGAGGGCCCGGCCGCGGATACCAACGGCGAGGTATATTTTACCGACATCCCCAATGAGAAAATTCACAAGATTTCGGCTGATGGCAAGGTCGCGGTCTTCATTGAAAAATCCAACCACGCCAACGGCCTGATGTTTGATGCCAAAGGTAATTTGGTTGCTTGCGAAATGGATGGTCAGATTGCTGCCCATTCAAAGGATGGAAAAAGACGGACCGTGCTGGTGGATAAGCACATGGGCAACCGTTTCAATGCACCCAATGACCTGGTTCTGGACAAAGCAGGTGGTGTTTATTTTACCGACCCCGCCTTTCGAGCCCCCATGCCGCTTCCCCAGGGTAAAACAGGGGTCTACTATTTGGATACGAAAGGTACTGTCACACGCCTGATCGACAATCTTCCCAACCCCAATGGTGTGATTCTTTCACCCGATGAAAAAACTCTTTATGTGATTCCAACCGGCCAGGCGGACATGATGGCTTACCCAATTGAGGCACCGGGCAAAATAGGACAGGGCAAGGTTCTTTGCAGCCTCAAGCAGGCTGCAGGAAAAAACAACACCGGTGGCGATGGCCTTACCATGGATGTTAAAGGGAACCTTTACATAACCTCTGGCCTTGGAATTCAGGTGTTTTCCCCCCAGGGAAAGCACCTTGGAACCATTGCCTTTCCTGAACAACCCGCAAACTGTTGTTTTGGGGGCAAGGAAATGAAGACTCTTTTTGTCACTGCCAGAACCAGCGTATACAAAGTGGAAATGCCTGTTGCCGGCCATCGATTTACCAGCAAGTAAATTATTAGTCATCACTAAATGGATGCCAGGGAGGAAGATTTCTTTCCTGGCGTCTTTTATTGATATTGGCGATCAAAAGGTGAAACTTTGCCCGAAGCTCTGGCGTTGTCTGGTCCAGCAAATTGGATATGCCCTGATTGTCGAGCTTTAGCCCCGGCCCCTTGGGAGATGGATTTTTTCCCTTGGCCACCATCTCTGCGTTCTTCTTTTCCCTTGCCACCCTGGCAGATTCAGTGTCGTTGATCATGCGATCCAGCTCTTTAACCATCTCGGTTCTTGGCAGAGCCAAGATCCTGTCAAATTCCTTTTCCACCCGTACCAGACCAGCTTTTGAATTTTGCTGTCTCAGGGAATTTTTATGATTCTCATCGAGATTTTTTT
>JBEGQX010000123.1:0-9322 GCA_041180805.1 Planctomycetota bacterium | reverse complement strand
TTCCTGTAGGCAAAGCCTTCACATCTTTTGTGGTGGGTGGCTGGGGCGGAACTGTCGTTGGAATATCCGGCATTGACGGAGTTGATGCCTCTGAAAATTCCACGGGGCAGGGCAAGGAATTTAAGGACGGCCAATGGTACAAGATCAGGATTCTTGTCGCTGGAGACAAACTCCAAACTTGGATTGACAACGAACAGGTCGTAGATCTTAAAATTTCAGAAAACAATTTCACCCTGCACATTTCCTGCAATGTCTGCAAACCCTTTGGCATAGCAACCTACGACACCATAGGCGCTATCAGGGATTTGAAATACAGGAATATTTTGCCTGCGGAACTAAAAAAAATAACCATTCCAAAATAGAAAGCGAATTCATGAAAACCAAGGTAGCACTGGTTACTGGAGGCGGAACGGGCATTGGAAGATCCACATCGATTTTGCTTGCACAAAAAGGCTTCCATGTATTTGTGAATTACTCAAAATCCGCGAAGGACGCGGACGAAACCTGTCAGGAAATCATTCGAATGGGTGGAAATGCCAATTCCATCCAGGCCAACATCGGCTCGGATGATTCCGTGAAGAAAATGGTAAGTGCTGCCATTGAAAAACATGGAAGGCTTGATGTGCTTGTTAATAACGCCGGCACAACCCATTTCATATCACACACAGAACTTGAAAAACTTACGGATAAGGTCTGGGAAGATATCTTCGGAGTAAATGTTCTCGGTACTTTTTATGCATGCAGAGCCGCAATCCCCGAACTAAAAAAACAAAAAGGTAATATTGTCAATGTGACATCCGTTGCGGGACTGCAGGGAAGCGGAAGCTCTATTCCGTATGCCATGAGCAAAGGCGCCCTGAACACCATGACAAAATCGCTTGCAAAGGCATTTGCACCAGATGTTCGAGTAAATGCTGTTGCTCCGGGACCCGTCTTAACGAGATGGTTGGCCCCTCATCCGGACATGGTGGATTCCGCGATGCCACAAACACCATTAAAAAAAGCTTCCAGTCCGGATGATATAGCCAAGGCAATTGCCTTTTTGGCATCCGAGGACAATATGATGACGGGTCAGATTTTGGTAGTGGATGGCGGCAGAACCATGTAGTAGTTTTTCATGCGGTTTAACGCCTATTAATTCTTCATCCGAAGAGGCCCAAAAATGATTCATTCATTTTCTTATCTTGCTTTTAGTTTCATGTTTTTTACCAATGGAGCAGAATTAGCTTCTTGGAATCAGTGGCGGGGTCCTGATAGAACTGGAATTATCGCGGAAAATTCTTTTCCTGCCTCGATCAATGAAAATCACCTCAAATTGTCTTGGAAAACCCCATTAGACCCTAGTTATTCAGGCCCAGTGGTATCTAACGAACTGGTCTTCACCACCGAAACTCTGAAAAAAGAAGAAGAGGTAGTTCATGCATTCAGTCGTAAAGATGGGACAAAAGTTTGGAGCACAAAGTGGAAAGGCTCGATGACTGTCCCATTTTTTGCGGCATCCAATGGTAGTTGGATTAGGGCCACGCCGGCATTTGACGGGGAATTTCTTTATGTTGCCGGAATGAGAGATGTTCTGGTTTGCATCAATGCCAAAACTGGTGAAATTAAATGGAGGTTGGATTTTGTCGAAAAACTTAAAACGCCTTTACCAGCCTTCGGTTTCGTTTCTTCCCCCCTTTTGGATGATAGTTTTGTTTATGTTCAAGCAGGTGCATCTGTATGTAAAATCAACAAAAAAACCGGTGAAATATTATGGAGAAGCATGACTGATGGTGGCGGAATGTGGGGAAGTGCATTTTCCTCGCCGTTCATGGCAATTCTGCACGGAAAAAAGTTACTCCTAGTCCAGTCCAGAGAAAAACTAGCAGCCATCATTCCAGAAAACGGAGAAGTGTTGTGGAGCAAGGCCGTACCATCGTTCCGGGGCATGAATATCCTTACTCCAACGGTAATTAACAATTCTATTTTCACCAGCACCTACCAAAATAAATCGTGGCTTTTCCAAATCAACAAATCTGATTCTGGATTTGAAGTTCAGGAATCTTGGTCCAACAAACTTCCTGGTTATATGTCATCGCCTGTTATCATTGGGGGTCATGCGTATTTACATTTACAAAACCAGCGTTTCGCCTGCATTGATCTCGCAAACGGAGAAACCAAATGGACATCCCAAAAATCCTTTGGCAAATACTGGAGCATGATTGCGAGCGGAACAAGGATTTTGGCCCTTGACCAAAATGGAACCCTGCATTTGATTGATGCAAATCCAAAGGAATTAAAAATCCTGGAATCTAGAAAAATCACCGAAAATGAAAGTTGGGCCCATATCGCTTTTGATAAGAACCAAATTATCATCAGGGATCTGAAATCCTTAATGGTTTTCGATTGGAAAATGAATCCATGAATTTTGTTCCCACCCAGCGTATCACCACATGTAATTCCATTCCTTTAAATGCTGACGGGAAATTCATTCTTTATTGGATGATCGCAAATAGAAGATTGGATTGGAATTTCAGCTTTCAGCGTGCATTGGAACTGGGACAAGACCTTCACAAGCCTGTGTTGGTGTTTGAAGCGCTCAGGGTTCAATACCAGTGGGCCAGCGTTCGATTGCACAAATTTATTCTTGAGGGAATGAAAGATAACCTGGCTTTTTTCGAAAATAGCAAACCTGCAGGAATTTCATATTTCCCTTACGTGGAATCATCGCCCAATGAGCAATCAGGGCTTTTGGAATCCCTATGTAAGGACGCCTGTGTTCTGGTTACGGATGATTTTCCATGTTTCTTTATTCCGGCAATGCTTCGACTTGTTTCAAGATCTATACCTGTAAAGATGGAAAAGGTTGACTCCAATGGCCTGTTTCCAATGCACGCAACCGAGCAAGTTTTCACCACGGCTTTTTCTTTCAGGGGATTTCTTCAAAAAAACCTTCAACCTTACATGGAACAATTTCCCCAAAAAGATCCAATTTCAGGTTACAAACTTCCCAAGGCAATTTCGGTACCTGACAAAATTCTCAAGCGTTGGCCATCCGCAGATAAAATCCTCAGTGCTAATTTAGATTCATTCTTAAAAAACCTTCCAATCGACCAGAACGTTGGTGGTGCAATTCAAAAAGGTGGTTCGGTTCAGGCAAAATCACATCTAAAAGTTTTTTTAAGGGAAAACCTACAAAAATATCTTGAGTCTGGAAACAATCCTGATGAGGCAGTAAGGAGCGGGCTTTCTCCATACCTTCATTTTGGCCATATTTCATCTCATGAAGTTTTTCATGAACTGGCCCTTCAGGAAAAATGGAATCCATCCAAACTTCCCTCCAAAGGTGGTGGCAAAAGGGAAGGGTGGTGGCAAATGTCCTCCAACGCCGAAGCGTTTCTGGATGAATTAATTACCTGGCGGGAAATTGGATACAACATGTGCTCCAAAAGACCCAATTACGAATCGTACGATTCTTTGCCAGACTGGGCCAAGGCATCATTAAAAAAACACGAAAAAGATGCTCGTCCCAATTTATACACCTTGGAAGAACTGGAATTTTCCAAGACTCATGACGAAATTTGGAACGCGGCCCAAAATCAACTTCGCGAAGAAGGAAGGATTCATAACTACCTCCGCATGCTTTGGGGAAAGAAAATCCTTGAGTGGTCTCCATCCCCACGCGATGCGCTTAAAATCATGATTCATCTGAATAACAAATATGCACTGGATGGCAGAAACCCCAATTCCTACAGCGGTATTTTTTGGGTCCTGGGAAGATATGACCGTCCATGGGGCCCCGAAAGACCCATTTATGGATCCATTCGCTACATGAGTTCGGACAACACTCGAAAGAAGCTTGACTTGGAAAAATACCTGCTTAAACACGGAAACCCCTCTTCAAGGCAATCAGAACTTCCTTTCGCCTAACTGTCAAAATTAAAAACAATTATCATTTGCAGTAAAATGCACTTTTCTTAGGATGGATACAACATTCCATTTAGGCGAGGACTCCATGCGAAAAATTTCCTTAGTTATAATGTTTGCAGCCCTGATTCATGGTCTTCCACTCCTTAATGCGGTAGAAAATGGACCAAAGCCCATCAAGGCTTTAATGGTTACAGGTGGGTGCTGTCATGATTATGAAAGACAGAAACTTATCCTAAGCAAAGGTATCTCAGCCAGAATTCCCATTGAATGGACCATAGTTCATCAAGGGGGCAGCACTACGAACACCAAGATACCTCTTTACGAAAACCCTGACTGGGCCAAAGGCTTCGATGTGGTAATTCACAATGAATGCTTTGCGGATGTAAAGGATATCTCATGGGTGGATGGCATATTAAAACCCCACAAAGAGGGAACGCCCGCTGTACTTATCCATTGCGCTATGCACTGCTATCGAACTGGAACAGACAAATGGTTTGAATTCACTGGTGTTCAGTCACCCGGTCATGGGCCGCATTATGGGTATAAAGTGGAAAACCTTAAAAAAGACCACCCCATCATGCAAGGATTTGGTGATTCATGGGAAGTGAACAAAGGGGAGCTTTATCACACGGTTAAGCTTTGGCCAAGGGCTGTGCCTTTGGCACAAGCACCTAAAAAAGCGGACAACACTCCCCAAGTCACGGTATGGACCAATGAATATGGTAAAGGGAAAGTTTTCGCCACCACCATTGGCCATTACAACGAAACCATGGTCGACCCTAAATATTTGGATATGGTTTCACGGGGAATTCTTTGGAGTACGGGTAAAGACCAAAGCCTTTTCAAAAAAACAAATGCAAAGACAGATGAGGAAATCAAGGCAATTGCGAACATGGAAATCAAAATCAAACCGATTCCAGCTAAGCAATCCAAAATCAGCCTGAAAAAAGACAACCTGGCCTTCGATAAACCTGCAAAAGCATCGTCCGAGGAAAAATCCAAGAATAATTTCGCCAAGAACGCCACCGATGGTGATATTTCCAGCCGATGGTGTGCTTCCTCCGGAGCAAAAGGGGAATGGCTTGAAATAGATCTGGGCAAACTTGAAAAGTTAAATCATGTGCGGATTCATTGGGAATCCAACAATTCTTATCAATACAAACTCGAGGCATCTGCCAACCAAAAAGACTGGGTTTTATTGGACGACCTTTCCAGCAATAAAAAAAAACAGAAAATTTACACGCATGCTATTGAAGGCAAGGAAGCTCGGTATTTAAAAGTTACCTATTTAGGTTCTGGTGCTGGATCATGGGGTAGCATTTGGGAAATAGAAGCATATTCCGGAAAGCTTCCGGATTTGCCAAAAGAGGTTTCACAAGCTAAAGCCGAAACCCCGGCAACATTGGGAGATGTTTCTGCCCCAGATGGATTTGATGTCACAATTTTTGGAAAACCCCCTGAGGTAAATTACCCCGTTTGCATAGCCGCTGGTCAACCCGGTGAGTTATTTATCGGAGTAGATGAACAAGGATCCCTCGGAAAAGAAAAGGGAAAAGGGAAAATTATCAGGGCGATTGACAAAAACAACGACGGCATCGCGGATGAATTCCAAGTTTTTGCAAATGTGGACCACCCCCGTGGAATCATCTATTTCCCTGGAAAATTATGGGTATTGCATCCACCATTTTTAACACTCTTCGAAGATGGCAATTTGGATGGAAAGCCTGAAAGTCAGAAAACCCTTCTTTCTGGAATAAGCACGGAACAAGTTTTCAAACGTGGGGCTGATCACACGACGAACAATATTCAATTGGGAATTGACGGTTGGATTTATATTGCAGTGGGTGATTTTGGTTTCTCCGAGGCAAAAGGTACGGATGGCAAAGTACTTTCCAGAAGAGGCGGTGGCATTGCCAGAGTTAGGCCCGATGGAACTAATCTGGAAATTTACGCATGGGGTCTGAGAAATGTGTTGGATGTTTGCATTGACCCTTTTATGAATATGTACACTCGTGATAACACCAATGATGGCGGGGGTTGGAATGTTCGGGTCTCCAAAATATTTCAGGGTGCCGAATATGGGTACCCAAACCTTTACATGAATTATCCTGAAGAATCGATGCCCCCTTTGGGAGACTATGGTGGTGGTTCCGGTTGCGGGGGCACCTTTGTCTTTGATCGCACATGGCCTGCGCCTTACTCCAATGCGGCATACACCAGTGACTGGGGCAGAAGCGAAGTGTATATTCACGCCCTTAAGAATTCCGGCGCCACGGTGGCACCCCATCAGGAAACATTTTTGAAAATTCCGCGCCCCACAGACCTGGACATAGACAGCACAGGTGCTTTGTACGCAAGTAGCTGGAAAAACGGCAGTTTTAATTACAGTGGACCGAATGTAGGTTTTGTCGCCAGAATCACACCAAAAAATTGGAAACAGGGCAAGGCGATTGCTTTGGGGTCTTTGTCATCCGCCGATTTGGTAGACCTTTTAAAATCGGATCATCACTCTATAAGGCTGATGGGCCAACAGGAAATCCTTCGCAGGAATTCGAAAGATATAGCTGTAAATCTAAAAGCTTTGACCCAGGATTCCAAAAGCGCCTTAGAAAATCGGGTTGCCGCAATTTTCACCTTGAAGCAACTTCTTGGCAAAGAAAGCCATGAACATCTGGTTTCTTTATGCAAGGATTCCACGGTAGCCGAATTCGCGCTTCGCGCCATTACAGATAGATTGGATGAACTACCAGAACAATTACCATCTGAATTTATTTATAAATCCCTAAAGGGCGACGACCTGCGACTCAAGGCTCAAGCCCTGATTTCAATTTCCAGGATGGGAAAAACTGATATTGGCAAGGAATTGATTGAACTTACCCAGATGAGAAACGGGAGAAAATTGCTAAAGGACTTTGTTCAGCATACTCAGCATGACCCCGACCGTATCATTCCCCACCTTGCAATCAGGACCCTTGTTTCCACGAAAGCTATCCAACCAGCAATCGATTCTCTGGAGAGCAACCATTCCGATGGTGCTGCCATTGTACTCAAGCAAATACATGACAACAAAAATGTATCGGCATTGATACAGAAGTATGGAACCAATGTTTCCCCCGCAACGAAGGAAAAAATCCTTGCCATTCTAGCCCGGCTTTATTTCAAGGAAGGGGATTACAAGGGAGATTGGTGGGGAACTCGCCCCGATACCACCGGGCCTTATTACGAAAGACAAAATTGGGCTGAAACTTCAAGAATTGAACAGTTCTTGGCAAATCAAGTAGTGGCTTTAGAACCGATCGCCAAATCCAAATTGGCAAGCGTGTTGGTTGCTCACAAAGTTCCACTGCCTGGAATGCAACTAAATCCCGCTTCCATGGATACCAAGGATGAAAAACCAATCGTTATATCTCAAGCTGACCCGAATAACCCCAAATTAATCGGAAATCAACCTTATGAAAAAGTCAGGGATGTTGTTGCAAATCTGAAAGGTAACCCTGAAAAAGGAAAAACTCTTTTTACTTCCCAATCTTGCATATCCTGCCATACGGATTCGCCGGGGCAAGCCCCCAAAGGCCCTCATCTAGTGGATATAGGCAAACGATACAAACGTTTGGAAATCATCGAATCCATCCTGAAGCCTGAAGCTAAAATCGCCCAAGGTTTTGAAACTTTCGCTTTTATCACAAACAAAGGCAAGGTTTTAACAGGATTTGTGGTTCTTGAAAGTTCCGATCAAATTGCCATTCGCCAAACCAATGGAGTCGGTGTGAACATCCCCAAAAAGGAAATCGAGGAAAGGAACGCCCTTAAAACATCCATGATGCCTAATGCTCTTGCGAACAATTTAACCCCCGAGCAATTGGCAGACTTGATCGCTTATTTGGAATCACTTACCGCCTCCAAAACCAATTAAGCGGTTTTCCGATTTCATCACCCAATTTCTATTTTCCAGCCACAGGTCATGTGTTTTTATTGGAGTAGTTGGCTGGAAACGGTTATCTTCGCAATACCTAAAGGGAGAAAAACCATGACCAAAAGTTTTTGCGCAATGATGGCTTTAAGCCTGACAATTGTTTTTTCAATTTTGCCCGTGGGAGCAAAAGATCCACAGCCATCCACAAATGCAATTATTGATAGTTCAAGATCAGACTGGAAAGACCTTACAGAAAACGATTTTGAAAATGTAAATTGTGATCCGGAAACCTGGAAATGGAAAGATGGCGTCATTTACTGCACAGGAAAACCAGTGGGTGTCACAAAATCTAAAAAAACCTACACAAACTTTGAAATGACATTGCAATGGAGGCATATGAAACATGCTGGTAACTCAGGTGTTTTTATTTGGGCCTCGGAAGACGGCTTAAAGGACCTAAAACCCAATCAACTGCCGAGAGCCGGAATTGAAGTGCAAATCCTTGATCACGGTTACGCTGAAAACTACGAAAAGACCAACAAAAAGAAACCCGACTGGTTTACAACTAACGGAGATGTGTTCCCGGTTGGAAAATCCAAGATGGTTCCATTTGAACCAAAAGCTCCGAAAAGCAACCGCAGTTTCCCCTCAAAAAATCTCAGCAAAGGTGTGGAACAATGGAATCATTACTACATCCGTGCAATTAATGGTGAGATTCGTCTTTGGGTGAATGGCGAGGAAGTTTCTGGAGGAACCCAATGCGATCCAAAAACAGGATTCCTTTGCCTGGAATCTGAGGGATCGCCGATAGAATTTAAAACACTTCGCATCAGGGAACTGCCATGATTCACGAACTGGGAAAAACGGCAACCAAAATAAAAAGGCGCAGCTTTATCGCCAAATCCGCTTTAGGTTTTGCGGGCCTGGTCGGAGCACCCAATTTCATTTCAGCACAGGGTAGCTATAACAAGTTGAACATTGGCGTGATTGGTAGCGGAGGCAGGGGTGCTGGCAACCTTGCCGGGGTGTCGTCCGAAAACATTGTAGCGTTGTGCGATGTAAACAAGGCAAACCTTGACAGGGCTGCCGAAAAACATCAAAACGCTGCCAAATACACGGATTTTAGGCGATTACTGGACAAGCAAAACTCCTTTGATGCGGTTGTGGTAAGCACCTGCGAACACACGCACGCCATGGCAACGTTGGCCGCCCTGCAAATGAAAAAACATGTATATTGTGAAAAGCCTTTGACTCACAATATTCATGAAGCTCGCATGGTAAGGCAGGAAGCGGCCAGAGCCAAGGTTGCCACCCAAATGGGTATTCAAATCCATTCAGGTGAAAATTACCGGCGCGTAGTGGAACTCATTCAAACCAATGCAATCGGACCTGTAAGCGAAGTACATGTTTGGGTTTCCCGCTCTTGGGGATTCCAATCGGCGGAGGATGCTAAAAAGCATGGCGACATCGTCTATGTAACTGAACGCCCCAAGGATAGCA
>JBEGQX010000122.1:0-11630 GCA_041180805.1 Planctomycetota bacterium | reverse complement strand
GGGTAACACCTCATGGAGGTCCGAACTCACTAGTGTTGAAAAACTAGGGGATGACCTGTGTGGAGGATTGAAAGTATCATCAAACGTGGAGATAGCTCGTTCTCTCCGAAATAACTTTAGGGTTAACGTCGTGACAGATGACAGTGGGGGTAGAGCGACTGAATGCGCTGGGGGGCCTACCAGGCTACCCCTCGCAACCAAACTCCGAATACCATTGTACCTTATCACGGCAGCTAGACGGCGGGGGATAAGCTTCGTCGTCGAGAGGGGAACAACCCAGATCGCCCGCTAAGGTCCCTAAATAATGCTCAGTGCGAAAGGAAGTTGGATTCCTGTGACAGCCAGGATGTTGGCTTAGAAGCAGCCACCATTTAAAAAGTGCGTAATAGCTTACTGGTCGAGGAGTCCTGCGCCGATAATGAACGGGACTAAGCATTATACCGAAGCGGCGGGCTGCGTAAGCAGCGGTAGGAGAGCGTGGCATCTTAGGGTGAAGGGGTACGGATAACGAGCCCTGGACGAAATGCCAGTGATCATGCCGGAACGAGTAACGATAAAACAGGTGAGAATCCTGTTCGCCGAAAACCTAAGGTTTCCTGGGGAAGGTAAATCCGCCCAGGGTTAGTCGGAACCTAAGATGAGGCCGAAAGGCGTAGTCGATGGACAGCAGGTTAATATTCCTGCACCGATTCTATGGACAAACTGAGTGACGCTGGCTGGAAGGGATGTAGGCTTATTAGATGGCCTCAGGGCATTTATGTTCCCGATATTCCTGGAAAGACAGACAAGAAAAACCTCAGGGAGGTCGAAGTAGAACGCCCGTACTAAAACCGACACAGGTAGGTGAGATGAATATTCTAAGGCGCTCGAGAGAACGCTCGTGAAGGAACTCGGCAACATAACCCCGTAACTTCGGGATAAGGGGTGCCCTCAGCAATGAGGGCCGCAGTGAAAGGGGTCTAGCGACTGTTTATCAAAAACACAGGTCTCTGCGAACTCGTAAGAGGATGTATAGAGACTGACGCCTGCCCGGTGCTGGCAAGTTAAGGAAGAGGGTTAGCCGTAAGGTGAAGCTCGCAACCGAAGCTCCAGTAAACGGCGGCCGTAACTATGACGGTCCTAAGGTAGCGAAGTTCCTTGTCGGGTAAGTTCCGACCTGCATGAATGGCGTAACGACTGGACCACTGTCTCCACGAGCGACTCGGTGAAACTGTAGTTGTTGTGAAGATGCAACATACCCGCAATTAGACGGAAAGACCCCGTGAACCTTTACTGCAGCTTAGTATTGGGTTTAGACCCAACATGCGTAGCGTAGGTGGGAGGCTGTGATCCTGGTGTTCAGGCGCCAGGTGAGCCGAAAAATGAAACACCACCCTTGTTGTGTTTGAATTCTAACCCCGACCCGTGAATCCGGGCGGCGGACAGTGCTAAGTGGGCAGTTTGACTGGGGCGGTCTCCTCCCAAAGAGTAACGGAGGAGTCCAAAGGTACCCTCAGCCCGGTCGGCAATCGGGCAACGAGCGTAAAGGTAGAAGGGTGCTTGACTGCGAGTCCAATCAGACGAGCAGGTGCGAAAGCAGGGCTTAGTGATCCGGCGGTGCTGGATGGAAAGGCCGTCGCTCAACAGATAAAAGGTACTCCGGGGATAACAGGCTTATCTCCTCTGAGCGTTCACAGCGGCGAGGAGGTTTGGCACCTCGATGTCGGCTCATCGCATCCTGGGGGTGAAGAAGCTCCCAAGGGTTTGGCTGTTCGCCAATGAAAGCGGTACGTGAGCTGGGTTCAGACCGTCGTGAGACAGGTCGGTCCCTATCTGTTGTGGGCGTAGGATACTTGAGCAGTTTTCTCCCTAGTACGAGAGGATTGGGAGGGACGTACCTATGGTGTTCCAGTTATCGTGCTAACGGTAGTGCTGGGTAGCCACGTACGGCTAGGATAAACGCTGAAGGCATATAAGTGTGAAACCCTCTGCAAGATTAGGTATCCATGTTCTTTAGAACGAAGACTCCTGGAAGACTACCAGGTTGATAGGCTGGGTGTGTAAGGCTAGTAATAGCTTTAGCTGACCAGTACTAATAGTCAAATGTTTGGACGCATTGATCCTTTACTTTTCTTCTATGGTCTCGCATTAGTTCCGCTTCTTACCGCTGCCAAGTTGTCACGATATTCCCGGTGACCATACCTAGATGGCCACACCCGTTCCCATTCCGAACACGGCCGTTAAGCATCTGGGGCCAATGGTAGTCCTTAAAGGGCGAGAGTAGGTTATTGCCGGGTTTTTTATTCAACCCCCCACCTTCGTGGGGGGTTATTTTTTTGTACATGCCTTTATTCCTTTTTACAGCTATCATGATTTTTCCTCATGGAGCATAACCGTGACATTCTTTCTCCTTTTATTACTTTCCGGTTTTCAGAACGCCAATCCAATCACCCCATCAGAACCCATACAGTTTCAAATATCCAGAATTTCCAACATCATTGATTCTTCCGGTAATCGGTATTCCCGCGCGGAGATTTCCGCCACCTGGGATAAGGATTTTCGGCCCATCCTGATGGATGCTTTTATTCACGAGGTTTCCGTGCAGGGGGATGGCGAAAAAATTCCCGCCAAATCCATGAATGGCTCCAGTTGGTTTCCAGTGGATTCCCTTGGGAAGACCACCTTGGAACTGACCCTTCCCAGCCTTCGCAAGCATCAATTCATGGCGCTTGCGGGAAAAATCCGGGCGATTGTCCCCTACGGTTGGAAAGATCTGGAATTGGGTTCGCTGAACCAGGCCTTGGAAAACCCCAAAGACATTAAGCCGGTTTTGGGAAAGAATGGCTTTTCCTGCAGGGTGACTCAACTTTTGGAAAAGCCAGCCCGGGTTTCCATTCAGGTGGATGTGAAACTTCCCTCTGGTGGGCCCGAACTTGATACCAGCCAAAACTGGGCAATCCTCAATGAAATGAAAGTACTCCAAGGTGATAAGGCATTGCCACCATTGGGACAGGTGATCGATCTTTTGGAATCAGAACGTGTGATCATCACGTATCATTTCGATGCCAGGCCATTCAAGGCGGACAGGGAGGGAAAATGGAATATCATTTACACCTCTCCCGCTGGAATCGAAAAGAAAGAAATTCCATTTTCTTTCGCCAAAGTGCCATTACCCTAGACCGGATTTTTTCTGATGGCTGGCAACCTAGCCACGATCCCATTTCTCTTAATTTTTCAGTCCGGCTTGCCCCAGGGTTTCCAAGTCCAGGTGTAAACATGGCCCATCACCGCCGCGAAGAGCGATAAGATCACCCAGGAAAGTTCATGGGTCCATAATCCGTACGCAAATGCGATCACCGAGCCAATGGCCAGGAAAAAGTGTACGGGGTTGGCGTGTTCCAGCATGCGCCTCTCCAGCCAACTGGCATTCAGGCCATGGTGGTATTGCTTCACCTTGAATTCTGCCCATCCCATGTTGAACCCTCCTAAAAAAGAAATATCGATTAACCAGCTTCAAAGGCGCTCTCGGTTTGCGGGATTTCGGTTTTTGGTTCCACCATCTCGGTCATGGTGACCTCGGTCAAAAGCAGAAGACTGGCCACCGAAACCGCGTTTTCCAATGCGGTTCGAACCACCTTGGTGGGATCGATGATTCCTGCCTGCACCAAGTCGAGGTATTGCCCCTTGCTCGCGTCGAAACCAAAGTTGCCGGTGCCGTTTCTCATTTGTGCCACCACCACTCCGCCATCCATTCCGGAATTTTCCGCAATGGTTCTGGTGGGGGCCTCCAAAGCCTTCTTTAAAATTCTCAGGCCGGTTTGTTCATCACCGTGAAAGGTGTTTTCCTGTTTTTCCATGGCATCGATGGCGCGAAGAAGGGTTAGTCCGCCACCGGGAACAATACCCTCGGCCATGGCGGCCTTGGTGGAACTGATGGCATCCTCCAGGGCTTCCTTGCGGCTTTTCATCTCCGCCTCGGATGGTGCACCCACCTTGATGACAGCAACGCCACCCGAAAGCCTTGCCAGGCGTTCCTGAAATTTTTCACGATCATATTCCGAGGTGGATTTGGAAATCTGGTTTCTTATCTCGGTGCAACGACCTTCAATGGCAGCTTTTGAACCGAACCCGCCAATGATCATTGTGTTGTCCCTGTCGCAGACCACGCGCTGTGCTTTGCCCAGGTCTTCCAGCTTCAGGTTTTCCAGCCGCAGGCCCAATTCCTCGCTGATGAATTTTCCACCCGTAAGAACTGCCAGATCCCCCATCATTTCCCTGCGGCGGTCACCATACCCCGGTGCCTTGACCGCAATACAACCCACCACGCCACGCACCTTGTTTACCACCAGGGTCGCCAGGGCTTCGCCATCAATATCCTCGGCGATCAGAAGAAGCGATTTTCTGGCCTGCGCCAACTGTTCAAGCAGCGGAAGAAGATCCTTCATGATGCTGATTTTTTTCTCGTAGGCAAGAATGAAGGGTTCCTCCAGGATTGCCTGCATCTTTTCGGGCTCAGTGATGAAATAGGGTGAAAGGTAGCCACGGTCAAACTGCATGCCTTCAACCACCTCCAGGGTGGTTTCAATGCCCTTGGCCTCCTCCACGGAAACAACCCCCTCGCGGCCGACTTTTTCCATGGCCTTGGCCACCAGTTCACCAAGAACCGGGTCGTTGTGTGCGGAGATGGTTGCCACCTGTGCTTTTTCCCTGGTGCTTTCCACGGGTCGTGACAATTCCTTGATGGCATCGATGGCGATTTTCAAGCCAAGGTCCAGCCCCCGCTTCAGGTCAATGGCGCTGGCTCCCGCCGCAACATTGCGGATTCCCTCGCCCAGAATTGCCTGTGCCAAAACGGTGGAAGTGCTGGTTCCATCGCCGACCACATCCCCGGTTTTTTCCGCCGCCTGGCGGATCATTTGCGCCCCCAAATTTTCCTCGGGGTCTTTCAGTTCCATCTCCCGGGCAATCGTCACTCCATCGTTGCACACGATGGGTCTTCCCCATTTCCGGCCGATCAGAACACATTTGGAACGCGGGCCAAGTGTCACCCGCACAGCGTCGGCCAGGGTGCCAGCGCCATGCAGCACTTTTTCGCGCGCAGCCGAGTGAAATAACAGGTGTTTGTTTCCCATGGATGGTTCCCGATCGTTTCAGAAATATTAGTCAACGCCCTGCCAGTTTTCCTCGTCACGGTAATAACCGAGAAGATAATCCAGTTCGCGGATTAGTGTGTTTCGCTTGTAGTTTCTGCTCAGCTTTTCCAGAATAAATTCCTCGCAGACAACCGTGAGCTTTTCGTGCAGGGCCCGCCGATGACCATGGAGTTCATGCCTTTTTTGAAGCAGGGATTCGTGTTCAGGCAGTAAGTTTCGTGTTTCTCTTTCCATGAGCCGGTAGTTCCTTTTCTTCTTGTTTGATGCATGAAAGAAAGCCTCGCCCGCGGGCTCATCGAACCAGCAGGCGAAGCGGGCAAAGGGGTTCATGCATCAAGGGGAGACGGAAATCTGGTTTTCCACCGAGGTTACCCCCGGTGCCGACCAGGCAACCTGCTGTGCCTCGTCCTTTTCCGCCCATGAACGCACTGTTCCAACCAGGGTGATTTTGCCATCGTGTGTTTCGACGTTGATGCGCCTGGCATCAATGTCGGCGCTGCGGTGAAAGGCCGCCAGAATGCGTGATTTCACATCCTTGGGGGAAACACCCCCCACCTTGAGCTTGATATGGTTGGAAACAGAAACCACTCCCTTGATGAAGCGGACAGTGTTCATGGCGGCTTCCCTTTGGAATTGCCATTCCAGTTCACCTTCCAGGGTGACCCTGCCGCTGGATACCACCACCTTGATCTTGTCTTCCGGTATGGAGTAATTGTTTTTCAGCGCATTCAGGCAGGATTTGGCAATATCCTCGTCCGATTGTGTGGTGTTGCCAAAAAGGCGCACTTCCATTTCGTCGGCCACGGCCTTCACGCCGTAAACCCGCTTGACCGCCTTTTCCGCCATGTATTTTTCCGCGAACGAGGGGACATGACCGGTAAGGGTCACGATTCCATCCTTGGCGGTCACACCAATATGGGCCTCGTTCAAGCTGGGTTCCCATTTCAGTTCATTTTCCACATCGTGCTTCAATTCACTGTCGGTTTTCATCTTCCTAGGCTCCTCATGGCACATGATTGGCAAACATCCCGCAGAGTTGGTGTCTTTGTGGCGCGGCATGCCATTTACCTGCCAGCAAAAACCACCCGGGCTAAATTCAAACCAGCCAGTCTAATGAACGGTTCATCCTCATCCCAATTGTCAAAATTTTGTCTTCTAATCTGAAAGCCCGACCTCGGAAGAGGGCAGTATCGTCTGTTTCGGGGTTTTGGCCCTGCCGGAAATCTCACGGATGATTTCCATCATCTGCTCGTCCTCAACCGCCTCAAAATTCTCGTAGAATTGCCCCACGGCCATCAGGGTTTCCGTGGCATACAGGCATACCGCCTCGTCGCACCAGCGACGAACTTCCTTTAATCGGGCCGGGGCCGCGACAGGCACCGCCACAATCACCTCGTGCGGGGACTGCTGCCGGACCGTTTGCAACGCCGCTATGATGGTTGCCCCGGTGGCAATGCCATCATCGGTGACAATGACAGACCGCCCGTGAATTGTCGCTTGGGGCAGTACGCTGCGAATCAACTGTCTGCGGCGGTTGATCTCCGCCATCTGCAGGCTTTTTTCCTGTCTCATGTAATCCGTCAGTTTCAGGGCGTATTCCTCCGCCTCCATGGAAAGATAAACCTTCCCGGATTCCGAGATGGCACCCAGGGCAAACTCCGGTTGGTAGGGTGCCCTCAGCTTCCGGGAAAGAATCACATCAAAATCCGCACCCAGTTCCCTGGCAAGCACCGCGCCCGTCACCACTCCGCCACGCGGAATGGCCAGTACCAACGGATCCAAAAAGGTGCGCCCCTTCAACAGGCCGGCGAGTTGTTTTGCAGCGTCTGAGCGGTCTTGAAACATCATCTTGCTATCCCCGCTTTCCTACCTTTGGAATTTTCCCATCAACTGCCCCTGGGCCAGCAGATGCCCCTGGATGGAATGGTAGAGTTCATCCCGGGTGATTCCGCCGGGCAAATTCAGCTTGGAATCCAGTGCCAAAACCCTGAACATATACCGGTGCTGTTTGCCGTGCGGTGGGTTTGGCCCGCCGTAGCCGGGTTCGCCATAGTCGTTTACTCCCTGTAAAAAACCATTTGGCTCCTCGGAATGCGAAATTCCCTCCTTCAAGCACATATTGCTGGCCGGCAGGTTGTAGAGAATCCAGTGAACCCAGGGCTTTTTGGGGGTATCCACATCCTCACAGATGATCGCGACGCTTTGGGTGCCTTCGGGTGGGGGTGACCATTTCAGCGGCGGGGAAAGATCCAAACCCTCCCGCGAGTATATGGCGGGAATGGGACGGCCATTTTCAAAGGCTGGGCTGCTTACCTGAAGCATGTTCATGGCTTTTACTCCAAAACGGGCCTCGATTTCAAATGCTTGTTAAACCAAGCGCATGCAAGGTGTGCCACCGACTCCAACGCACCCGGTTCGGGAAACAAGTGCGTGGCATTGGGAATAACTTTTAAATCCCTGGGGCATTGCAGCAGGTTGAATGCCCGCCGGTTCAGTTCAAGAACCTCCGTGTCCAGCGCACCCACCAGGAAAAGGGTGGGGCAGTGGATATCGGGCAGTTCGTCCATCACCAGGTCGGGCCTGCCGCCCCGGGATACCATGGCCCTGGGTTGGTGGTCACCGCGGGTGGTGGCCAGTACGGAGGCCGCCGCTCCGGTGCTGGCGCCAAAATAGCCCAGGGGAAGATGCTCGGTTTGCGGGTTTTCCGCCAGCCAGGTGGCGCAGGCATCCAGCCTTTCCGCCAGCAGGTCGATGTCGAATATCATGTTTCGATCCGTGCTTTCCCAATTCGAAAGCAGGTCCACGAGAAGAGTGGCAATACCAGACTGGTTCAAAATGTCTGCAACATACTGGTTGCGCGGGCTTAATCTGCCACTGCCGCTGCCATGTGCAAACACCACAATGCCACTGGCATTTTCAGGAATCACCAGCAAGGCATGCAGTCGCTGGCCCGGTGCTGGAATCTGGATTTCCTGACGACGAAGGCTGCTTTTGGTAAGAAGCATCATGAACAAATCCCCAAGAATGAAAAGTTTGAATTGGATGTGCGAGAAGAAGGCAATGGCTTTGGCAATTGAATGGAAGGCCGGCCTGCCAAAGCCATTACCGAGATGTCCGTCGCAAGGCACACGTTTGCCAGGGAGAACCTTAGACCAGAATAAGGCTTCGAAATTTCTCGAAGTCGTACTCTGCCTCGTTGGTTTCCCCCATGGCAGCACGCGCCGTTGCCCTGTTGAAATAAGCCGCGGCCATGCCCGGGTCGATTTCAATGGCCCGGGAAAAATTGGTCACAGCTTCCTTGTATTCCTTGATGTGCGCGTAGGCGTTGCCGCGGTTGTTGTAAGCCTCGGCATACATCGGGTCGATTTCAATGGCCTTGTTATAGTCCACAATCGCGCAGCGGTATTTTTTCATCTGGGCGTAGGTGTTACCCCGGTTGTAGGAAGCTTCCACATACAGCGGGTCAATCTCGATGGCCCTTGTATAGTCCGCGAAGGCATCCTGGTGATTTTTCAGCTCATCGTGGGAATTGCCACGGTTGTAATATGCCGCGGCGTAAGTCGGGTTGGATTCAATGACCTTGGTGTAATAATAGATCGCGGAGTGATGATCCCCACGCTCGAAGGATTCCAATCCCTTTTCAAAGTCATTTTCCAGTTCGATGAGTGAAAACATCACAGATCCTTTCTTGGATTAGGCGGACTAATCTCCTGGTGTTGTGAAAAACGCTTTGTTTCAAGAGGTCAGCCAGCAATAAGCATGGAAGACTCCAGCTTGGTGGCAGATGAACTCCGGTCGTTTCCTTACGGGATCATCCTTGACCATCTTGAAACAAAGCTAATATTCAAGCGGGATGGGCGGGGGGAATATGTCAGCGAAAAAAGAAATTGTCGGTAATATTTTTTAGGGATTGGATCGCGTGGCTGGAAGAATCTTTTCGGGAAATAGTCTCCGAGGGCAGTTCGCCAAACAATTCCCGGTAATTTCCGGCAAACCGGCCCAAGTGCCAGAATCCGTGCTGAGCCGCAATATTCGCAATGCTGGTACTACCCGGGTCACAATGCCTGAGGGCCTCGCGCACCAGATTCATGCGCCTTAGGTTGATGAATTTCAGCGGGCTAAGGCCAAAGTAATCGGTAAAGAGTGTTTGCAGGCTGCGCCGGGAAATATTCAGTTCACGCGCTATTTCTGCCACACCGAAATGGTCACTCAAATGCGAATCCATGCTTTTCAAAGCTGAAGCAAGAGAATCAATCTTCGTGTTTTCCAGGAAAGTATTCGGGGTGGGCAAAAGGATTTCACCCATGGTTTGAAGAAGCTGATTTTGCATGGATTTTACGGCTTTTTCCTGGTCAATCAGCGTGGGTTGTAATTTAAGGCCAGTGCTCATTTCTTTTAAAAGTGATTTAAGTTTATGCATTTTTTGAAAGTCCACATCCATCATTGCCGATGGTGGGAACTTGTAGTTTTCATTTTGTGATAAAAGAAAATCCTCCAATAGTTTTTTGGGAATGCAAAGAGTGCATACGGTAAAAGGCCCATGGGAATAATTGGTGAATTCTTTGCCTGGATGGATAAGACTCATGGAATTTCCGTGGAAGGTTTTTCCATTACCAACCACGGATCCATCAAGGGGTAAAAAAACCGAATAATAATCACCTGGAATTCCACCATACATATGTAATTCAAAGGGGATCAAATGCTTGAAAAAATGAATGTTGCCAAAGGTGGTCAAATCCATGTGGGATTTGGTGTCTGATAATTTTCGTAGCGCGATTTCTGCGTGATTTTTATTAAGGCAATCAGAAAGTTCATCGATGTTTTTAAAGGTGATGCTGTGCATTACAAAAGTTTCATTCTTTAGTTGCAGTAAAGATAAACAGTTTTAATTCGAAGAGGAATATTTTCAGCAGACTTTGCCAAAAATGGATATTTTCAGCAGACTTTGCCAAAAACGGATATCGAAAAGCGGGAGTAAGCGTGTTGCCGAAAACGGCTAATTAAAAATTGCTGAATAGGGAAATATTTGAAAGTATGTCTGTAAGCAATGTTCCTTGTTTTTAGGCTTTTCTTTACTTGTTTTTTGATTAATATCGGAATCTGCGAAAACTGCACTAATAAATTCATCAGGAAAATATAGGTTGAGTTTACTGATAACGCATTTTTGAAAAGTGATCTTTTGATTCCATAAGAGGTTTTCTAGCGGTCACAAAAAGCCTTGCGTAGATTTGGCATGTTTAGATGGGACTGCCCGTTACTTAATGTGTCAAGGATTTGAAGTTTTAAAATACTATGCACGGATGCATCCCTATAGTCCCCGTGGGATGAATGCATGCAAAATTCTATTCAATCTGAATTTAACCAACTATTTTTAAAAATGGAAAATAGTGATCCAAAAAAAATCGGATCCATCAAAGACGCCTGGTTGAATGATTCGGATTACCGAAGGCTGATTCTTTCAACCTTGGAAGATTTCTTTCTTACGGAACTTTCTCCGATGAATGGTAAGGTTTCGCATGTTTCAAAAATCGCCAGCACACCCAGGGAAGAGCCACCTGCCAAATTGATGCAAAATGGCGGGGTGCTAAAATCGGCATTCCATTTCACCCTGAAAAAAATGATTGGCAGGGGTGGCGCAGGGGATGTCTGGTGTGCCTTGGCCCCCGGTGGAATTCCTGTGGCTATCAAAATGATTCCGTTGGTGCATACCATTGCTTTCAAGGAAAGGCGCTCGCTGGAGACATTCAGCAAAATTCGCCACCAGCACATTATTTCGGTGATGGGCTATTGGGAGAAAAACGGAACCCTTTGGGTGGAGATGGAGCTTGCGGATTGCAACCTTCTGGAGTTTTGTGAAAGGGAAACGGCCCAGGGGAAAAAGATGCCCCTTTCAAAGTTACTGGACTATTTTGAACAGGCGGCCGAAGCGATTGACTTTTTAAACCATCAGGAGCACCAGGCGCCGGATGGTGAAAAGAAAAATCTCCAGCACGGCGACATCAAGCTTACCAATTTGCTCATGGTGGGAGATTGCCTGAAAGTTGCCGATTTTGGCCTTGGAAGATCCCTGGCCCTGGATGGGGAAACCCAGCATAGCGGGTCTTACACAGCAATTTACGCCCCACCGGAATTCTTTGATGGAAAAGCCCATGCCAATTCCGACCAGTATTCGCTGGCGATTTGTTATGCCCGTTTACGGGTGGGTGAATATCCGTTCCATGGCTCCATGCTGGATATCATGCATGGGCACTGTTTCGACGAACCCGATCTGGGCGACCTTCCGGAAATGGAAAAGCAGGTGCTGGTACGGGCGCTGGCAAAAAAACCTGAGGACCGCTGGCCGAGCGCATGTCAATTTATGGCTGAACTAAGAAAAGCTGTTGCTGGCATGGAAATCAGTATTCCCTGGAGCAGTGGCGTGGGGCAGGGATGTTCCTGTGACTAGCAAGTTTTAAGGTTGAAAAAATAAAACACGCCGGAAGCTGATGGGCGCTTGCT
>JBEGQX010000121.1:0-4801 GCA_041180805.1 Planctomycetota bacterium | reverse complement strand
GTGGTATCCGAGAAGACAGGTTATCCGGTGGAGATGCTGGATTTAAACATGTCGATGGATGCCGACCTTGGTATAGATTCCATCAAGCGTGTGGAGATACTAGCGGCATTGCAGGAAAAGTTGCCAGAGGCACCCATCGTCAAGCCAGAGCACCTTGGCACCTTGAATACTCTTAAACAGGTGTTGGAGCATCTTTCCAACGGGCCGGGAACCATGGGCAAGCCGCCGGTTCCCTCGATGAAGGAGACCCCCCTCCCAAAGCATTTAGAGGCGCCTGACCTGATCCTTGACCTGGACAGGCTGGCGCCGAAACTAACAAATGCTTCCGAAAAGAAGGTCAAACTTTCTCTTACCTCGTCCGTAATTATTACAGGTGAAGATCCTGCCCTTGCTTTGGAAATTTGCAAGTTACTTGCCAAGAGGGGTATGAAGGCTGAAAAGATGGATCTTGAAGAGGTCCGTCGCTCGCGTTGGGATGATATCGGCGGGCTCATTGTTTTGGCACCTGTTCACAAAGTGCACGAAGTATTCCTGGAGCAAGCTCTTCTGGCGGTGCAATCTGCCGGAAAGGGTTTGCGATCTGACGCCAGCCGGCAGGGAAAATTCCTGTTTGGCGTTACCAGATTGGATGGCGGGCTTGGCTTTGTTTCCTATGCGTCAGAGCATACTCCGGTTCAGGCCGGCTTGTGTGGCCTGATGAAAACCGCGGCGAGGGAATGGCCTGAAGTTAGGGCGCGAATCTTAGATATCGACCCTGCCATGGATGTTCCAAACGCTGCCGAAAAAATTGTGGATGAGATATTTTTTGCAGGACCGCTGGAAGTTGGCATAACCTCCGATCAACGAAGAACTATCGCGCTGGAAAAATCCACTATCGTTCAGCCCGAAATTCGTCAGGATATGAAAGATGGCCTGGTAGTGGTAACCGGTGGTGCGAGGGGTGTGACCGCGGAATGTGCTTATGCGATAGCTGTGACCCATGGTTGCTCGCTTTTCCTCCTTGGCAGAACGCCGGAACCCCAGCCGGAGCCAGATTGGTTGGAAGGTCTTAGATCTGAAGCCGAGATCAAGAAAGAACTTGCCAGTCGTTCCACGGGAGGCGCTTCCCCAAGGGTTATAGGGGAAAAATGCAGGCAAATTCTTGCGGACCGCGAGGTTCGCGATAACCTTGTAAAGATTCGGAATCTTGGAGTTACTGTTTTTTATCATGCTGCGGATATTCGTGATGCGGGTTCCGTTCGCGAAGCCATTCAGAATGTTGTGCAAAAGGCCGGGCCGATAACCGGAATCATTCATGGTGCTGGTGTGCTTGCTGATGCCATGATCGAGGACAAGACGCTTGAACAATTTCAGAAAGTCTATCAAACCAAGGTGCTGGGAATTCAAAACATACTCTCGCAAGTCGATGGAAGTTGTCTGAAGTTTATCTGCCTGTTTTCAAGCACAACCGCTCGTTTTGGGCGTTCCGGACAAGTGGATTATTCCATGTCCAATGAAGTTTTAAACAAACTGGCCCAATCATTTGCGCGCCGACATCCTTCTTGCAGGGTGGTTTCCTTTAATTGGGGGCCTTGGGATGGAGGCATGGTGCATGAAGGGTTGAAAAAGATTTTTCAGAAAGAAGGTATTGGTCTTATTCCGTTGAAGCAGGGTGCCTCGCTTTTAGTGTCGGAAATTCAAAATCAATCTGCCGATGTGGAAATTTCTGTGCTGCGATCTGGTTCACAAGTTCCCACGGAAACAGAAAATACAGCCGTAAACAAACTTCAGGGTTACCAGGAATCCTTTGAAAGGAAGCTGGACCTGGAAGGGCATCCTTTTCTGGAACACCATGTTTTTGATGGTCGTCCTGTTTTGCCCATGGCGGTAATTCTGGAGTGGCTGGCCCATGCGGCCATCCATCAACATCCGGGGTATCAATTTGCGGGTTGTGAGGATTTCCGGATTCTTCATGGGGTCATTTGTGACCAGCAGGAATCTTGGAATCTGCGTTTCAATTGCGGTGAACCTGTAGGTCATGATGGCACATTGGTGGTGCCTGTTGAAATGCGTGGCACAAGAACATCAGGTAAAGAAGTGCTTCATGCCAGGGCTGAAATTCATCTGGCGGAACAATTGGGTGCACCTCCATCTAACATTAGATCTATAACGGCTCCCAAGGTGGATTATTCGATTGAAAGTCTCTATCAAGAAGTTTTGTTTCATGGACCCATGATGCAACCTTTGGAAGTGGTGGAAAGTTGTGGCGAGCGAGGGATTGTATCCCAGATTGTGGGTGCGCCAGATCCAAGTGCTTGGATTCGGCAGCCTTTGCGCCAAAAATGGATTGTTGATCCCCTAGCAGTGGATGCCGTTCTTCAACTCATGATTGTTTGGACCACCAAAAATCAGGGGATGGGTTCATTGCCATGCAGAATTGGAAATTTAAGACTTTTTAAGAAGCCTTTTGCCAACCAGAAGCTGAGGGCTATCGTTGAAATGAAAAAGGCGAACGATCTGCATGCGGTTGCAGATGTGGATCTTGTGGATACCAATAACGCGCTTGTGATGAGGTTGGAGGGTGTGGAAGGCGTGTTGGACTCATCCCTTAGCCGGGCTTTTCGTCGAAACAGGTCAGTCAAGACTGCATTGCATGGTTGATTGCTAAAATTTGGTAAAAGATGAATAATCCCGCTGCCAGCCATGAAAGGTTTGATCCGATCGCAATCGTGGGGGCGGGTTGCGTATTTGCCGGGGCAAATAACCCTGAGGAACTCTGGAACCTTGTTCATTCAGGCAGGGATGCCAGTTCCGAGGTACAGGCTCAAAGGTGGGTTCTGCATCCTTCCAAAGCCCAGGGTAAGACGCCGGCACAACCCGACCATGTTCACACAACGCGTGGCTTTTTTGCCAGAATCCCCGAGCCTGATCCAAAGAAATACTGCCTTCCCAAAGATATATTAGCCAAGCTGGATCCTGGTTGTTTGCTGGCCTTGGAAGCCGCAAGTCAGGCCCTTGGAACCAAATTAGGAAGCATAAACCCCAAGCGGGCAGGTGTGATTCTTGGTCACATTGCGCTGCCGACCGTTGGAACCTGTAAACTTGCGTTACAAACACTTGGAAGAACACTGGCACAAAAGGCGGGAATGCCTGTTCCGCCAGAGTGCGATGGAATTGAACCTTCCTGGCTGGCCCGACCCGCAGCCTTGCCCGCCTTGATGATTTCGCAGGCGTATGACTTGGGTGGGCCAAGTTTTACCCTGGATGCGGCTTGCGCTTCTTCTTTTTATGCATTGAAACTTGCGGCAGATGCACTTCATGCCCGCAAAGTGGATGTCATGCTGGCTGGCGGTGTTTCTGCACCAGACAGTTTGTACACCAGTATGGGATTCAGCCAGCTAAGGGCACTTTCCCCCACGGGAATGTCCCGGCCTTTCGACCACCGCGCAGATGGACTGATGGTTGGTGAAGGTGCGGGAATCTTTCTTCTTAAAAGACTTTCAGATGCTGTTCGAAATGGAGATGAAATCCTTGGTGTGATCAGGGGCATTGGCTTGTCCAACGATATAGGTGGTGGATTACTTGCCCCGAATAGTGAAGGTCAGTTGCGTGCCATGTGCAGTGCCTATGGCCAGGCAAAATGGAAGCCTTCGGATATTCAGTTGGTCGAATGCCATGCCACTGGAACCCCCTTGGGTGATGCGGTCGAATTTTCAAGCCTGCGGGAACTTTGGGCCGGCTATCAAACGCGGGAAGAAGCTTGTGTGATTGGGTCCGTAAAATCTAATGTCGGTCATGTCTTGACAGGTGCGGGTGGTGCGGGATTGATCAAGGTTCTATGGGGATTTCGCAACCAGACACTTCCCCCCACGGCAAATTTTGAACATCCGTCCGAAGGCGTTCAACTGGATGGTTCACCTTTCACAGTATTGAAAAATTCAAAGCCCTGGCACTCGGCTGGTTCAGAACCAAGGAAAGCTGCCTTAAGCGGGTTCGGTTTTGGAGGCATTAATGCCCATGTTCTGGTGGAGGAGTGGAACGGTCAGGCGATTTCTGAACGAACATGCGACCCTGAGCCTGTTTCCCTTGCAATAGTTGGCCTTTCAGCAAGAATTGGAAACGACAGGAACACCGGCGAGTTCTTTAGCAATGCCAGCGGTCTTTCCACCCGAAAGGCTGGCCGGATTGCGCACTGGAATGAAATTTGGAGTTCAGAGTGGTTTCGTTCCTTTGGTTTTCAACAGCCGGATTCTTTTTGCGTGGACGATGTTCTTCTGCCAGCAGATGGATTTCGCATTCCCCCAAAAGAGCTTGCACAAATGCTACCTCAGCAAGCCCTGGCATTGGATACCTCCAGAGAAGCACTGGAGGGTTTGAGTTGGCGGGAAGGTGTTCAGGTTCGCACCGGGGTTTACCTTGGTGCGGGGTTGGATCTAAATACCACTAATTTTCATGTAAGATGGTGGTGGCGTAACTTGCGTGGACCGGAAAACTCGCAGGGTGCCGGTTCGGAATTAAATGCTGACAAAACCATGGGCGCACTTGCCAGCATTGCCGCCAGTCGTATCGCGCGTGAATATCGCTTTGGGGGACCTTCCTTCACGATTAGTGCGGATGAAAATTCCGGACTTTGGGCATTGGACACAGCATGGCACGCGCTTCAAAATCATTCGATTGATGTGGCTTTGGTGGGGGCTGTGGATTTATGCTCCGACCCCCGCATCATTCTGCCTTTTCTCAATGAAGGCAAATTGGGTGTTTCAGATGGCGACATGAAGCATCAGTTGGCGGACGGCGCGGTTATGTTGGTAGTCAAGCGCCA
>JBEGQX010000120.1:0-3485 GCA_041180805.1 Planctomycetota bacterium | reverse complement strand
TCCTTGGTTTTATAAACACTATCTCCGGGGTTTTCTGAAGATTGCCGATAAGTGGCTGAAGTAACAATCATCCGGTGGATTTTCTTCAAGCTCCAATTCTCGTTAGTGAGGGTGCTGGCCAGGTAGTCCAATAACTCTGGATGGCTTGGCGGGGAACCCAATTTTCCAAAATCACTGGAGTTCTGCGCCAATCCCCTGCCAAAATGTTGTTGCCAGAGCCGGTTCACAATAACCCTGGCGGTAAGTGGGTTGGAGGGAGATGCAATCCAGTTGGCTAACGCGGTACGTCTTCCCGTTCCACGGGATGGATCCGCTGGAGGAGTTATTTGGGCGGGCTTCTCATCCAGAATTGTCAAAAAACCAGGTTCAATTGGTGTGTTTCCTTTTTTGGGAATAAGCGTGGGCGAGGGTGTTTTAAGAATTTCGCTTATCACCATTGGTTTGGAAAGTTCAGCGGGTTTAATGTTTTCAAAAGCGGAAAGCTCCTTTTTCAAGGTGATGTATTTTTCCTTGTCTTCCTTCTTCATGAAGTTTTCAAGGCGAAGGTATTCAAAATGCGCCTGGCGATAGGCAAGTTCTGCAAGTTGATGCTCATAAGTGGTTCTTTCCGAGACAGGCTTTCGGATCATTATTTGAATATCTTGAGGGAACCTGTTAACCGCGGAATCCGTGGCTTTGGATCTGGCTCCTTTTTCCAACTCCGACATTTGCTGTCTAATTGCCGCGGTCTTTTGTTCCCAAACCCGCTGCTTGGTCTCAAATTCTTGAACGGCTTCAGGTGTGCCCGCAATTTTGTCTTCCACTGGCAGAATGTTGCTGAAAAATGACCTAAGCCGGAAATAATCCTTTTGTAGTATGGGGTCGAACTTGTGATCGTGGCAGCGCGCGCATTGAAAACCCAAACCTAGAAAAACATCCCCTGTGGTGTCGGTGATGTCATCCACAATTAGATTCCACTGGGTTCTTACATCGCGCTGGTTGTATTCGTAAATCCAATGTCGCTGGTAACCAGTCGCGATAAGCGCATCCGGGTCTTTTGGGAACATTTCGTCACCAGCTATTTGTTCCTTGATAAACCTGTCATAGGGCTTGTCATTGTTAAAACTGCGAATCACATAATCGCGGTACAGCCATGCCTGAGGGCGATACTCATCCAAACGGTAACCGTCGCTATCCGCATAACGGACCAGATCAAGCCAGTGCCTTGCCCATCGTTCCCCAAACTGCTTGGAAGCAAGAAGGTTGTCCACCAGCTTTTCGTAGGCGTCCGGTGAAGGATCATGGACAAAAGATTCCACTTGTTGTGGGGTTGGTGGAAGGCCAACCAAGTCAAAATAAAGTCTCCGCACAAGTACCTGCCTGGATGCCTCAGGTGCGTGAGAAATTCCCTCTGTTTGAAGTTTCTGCTCTATAAAAGCATCCACTTCATTTTTGGCCCAGGCACTTTTGGTTGGTGCCGGGGTTTTATGAACTGGCTGGAAAGCCCACCATTTTCGGTCTTCATCGGAAATTTTGCCGGGAAGCCTTTTTCCAGAGAAGGTCGTTTTAGAATCCGGCCATACAGTTCCATTTTTAACCCACGCATTAATATCCTTAATTTCCTGCTCGGAAAGTTTTCCTTTGGGAGGCATTTTTAAATCAGCATCCTGTCGGATGGCTTGCATGAGAAGACTTTTTTCAGGGTTATTCATTACAAGTGAGGGGCCGCTATCACCGCCCTCAAGCATTGCTTGAAGTGAATCCAGATAAAGTCCTCCGCTGCTCTTTTTCGCTTTGTGGCTATGACAGGAAAAACAATTCTTTTCCAGAACTGGTAGTACCTTGGTTTTAAAATGTTCTTCGGAATTATTAGAGTCTGCGCAAAATGCATAGCTGGAAAACAGAATTGCCAAAAGGGCAGTCGTCCAAGTCAGTCGGTTTGAAGCAATCATTTTTTCATCTTGACGGAGGAATTATTCCTTTTGAGGCTTATTAAATATTAACATTCATCCCCAGCCAATTCCAAGGTTTGTTTTATTTAGCCCAAAACTTCAGGTTGAAAATGAACTCAAACCTCCGATTTTTCAGATTATTACCAGCCTGCTTGGCCGTCTTTAAAGTTTCAAACCGATAATATCTAATCGTTTATTGTTTCTTCCCCTTCTTTTCGGCTTTCTTCTGAAAAGAGGGGCCGCCAAATGCCTTTTCAGGGGGTGGGGCAGTGTCTTTTAATTCTTTACGCAAGCGTTCCAATTCTTTATGCAAGGTCTTTACGGTATCGGCGTAAGCGGGGTCGTTGTAATAATTGCGCATTTCCTGGGGATCTTTTTCCCGATCATAAAGCTCCCAGTAATCAACATCTGGTTTGTAAAAATGCACAAGCTTGAATTTATCCGTAACCACGCCGTAATGAGGACGAACCCTATGTGGGAGAGGGTACTCGTAGTAATGGTAGTAAAAACTTTTTCGCCAATCGGCAGGCGCAGAACCCTTCAATAGTGGAATAAGGCTTCGCCCCTGCATCTCATCCGGTGCCTTGATGTTGGCGGCTTCCAGAAATGTTTGCGGCAGGTCAATCAGGCCGGCAAGTTCAGAGGTTGTGCTTCCCGCCTTATTGACCGCTGGCCATCGCATTAGCAGGGGGGTTCTCAGCGATTCTTCAAGAATCCAGCGTTTATCGAACCAGCCATGTTCACCCAGGAAAAATCCCTGGTCGGATGCATAAACCACAATGGTGTCTTTGGTCAGACCCTCGTCATCAAGATATTTTAAAAGCTTGCCGACATTTTCATCAACAGCCTTGATACAGCCAAGGTAATCGTGCATATAGCGGTTATATCTCCAGCGAACCAAGTCTTTCCCTTGGAGGTTTTTATCCCTGAGTTCTTTGTTTCGTGGTTCGTAGTAGGCATTCCAGGTCTGCAGTTGTTCTGGTGTCATTCCGGGTGGTGAAATAAGTTTTGCGTCAAGATTGGTAAAAGTTTTGGAGATGGTCATGTCCTGATCACGGGTGGCAAGGCCCCTGTTGGAGTAATCATCAAAAAGGGAATCCGGCTCGGGATATTTTCGGTCTTTGTCATGGCCCAAGTGCCTCAAGGCTGGAGACCATTCCCGATGGGGTGCCTTATGCTGGCTCATCAGGAGGAAGGGCTTTGATTTATCCCGCTTTTGCAGCCATTCAAGGCTAAAATCACCAATAAGGTCTGTGGTATAACCCATGTGCTTAACCGGTTGGCCATCCCGAATCATGGGTGGGTTGTAATAAATGCCCTGGCCGGGCAGTATATGCCAATGATCAAAACCAGTAGGTTCACTGATGAGATGCCATTTGCCGATTATCGCTGTCTGGTATCCAGCAGCTTTCAATAGTTTGGGAAAAGTAACTTGGGAGCCATCAAACCTGCTGTTGCTGTTGTTGTAAAAGCCATTCATGTGGCTGTATTTGCCGGTAAGCAGTGTGGCCCTGCTTGGCCCGCAGATGGAGTTCGTTACCAGTGCCCTGTAAA
>JBEGQX010000119.1:0-4792 GCA_041180805.1 Planctomycetota bacterium | reverse complement strand
GTTTCTAAAGGAACAATCTGCCTGGAAGTTCGTTTCGCAGGGGAATGCACTGATTTCAAACATTGACCACATTTGTTTGCCAATGCAACAGGCGGTGATGGAAATATCCCCTGACATGTTGATTGGTTTGCAAGGTTGGGTGCACGGTTCCACAGGGGTGATGCGTCCCATGCCTGTGAGATTGGCAATACACCCCGCAGGGAAGGTGGACTTGGATATCACCTTTTCAAGCGGGCGCCTAAGGCTGGAAGCTGCCAGAAAAAGCGCAAGGGTCGTAATTCGCAGACCATGGATTACCCCCGCAACACCCTTGGAATTGGAAATGCAGCCTGGGACAGTACTGGTGATGGAAACGATTGGGGATAAAAATCCCTGGTGCAGGCTGGTGGTGGACCAAGGGCGGTGTAAATGGATGATGGGCGAGGATGAATTGGAGCTACTGGCCCGATCGGGGCAGATGTGGGACAAGGCTGGAAAAAGATCCCGGGTTTCGGAAAAAGAAGCGGATAAAGTTCTGAGCCGTGAGATCAAATGGAATCAGCAAGCCATGGATACCCCCGGTGCGTTACAAGCCGCCATCTCGGAAATGTACCTTGCCCTGAAACCGGGAGTGGACCCTGCAAAGGGGATATTGGAATGGGTGAAATCACCCAGGTCGAATGATGCTAGGCGCTGGGTCGGATGTTTCAGTCTTGCGGCATTGGAACAGGCCACTGACCTCTTGGATATCCTTTTCGAGAGTGAAGGTGGCTTGCCGTTCACCCGTTTTGCATCATTATCTGCCCTTAGAACTTGGAACTTGTGCAAACAGGGGCTGGAAAACTCTTTGGAGAAAGATGTTGGGCTAAGCCAGTTATTGGAACAGAAGGGAGTTCCAAAATCGCAGTTGAAACCATGGATGGAAATGATTTTCCTTTGGGGCGATCCCCCCACTCACGAGGATTATGAGTTCCTGCTTCAGCAATTACTGGGAGAGGACAGGCAGCTAAGGGAGTCAGCCCATGCAACGCTTGCCTGGTGGTCCGAGGCTGGTACAAACCCTGAATTTTTACGCAATGCCAACCGAGAGGGTAGAACCATGGAGGTTAGCCGCTGGCGTGAATTGTTGGAGCAGGGAAAGCTTCCTGTGCGTTGAATTACCGCCGTTTTGGGCAGGGGTTATAGAATAATCACTGTTCATTCCCTCCCAAGGATTTGCATATGAAAGCAGCTTTCCTTCAACAGACAGGTTCCCCGGATGTGATTCAGTATGGCGACTTGCCAAAGCCACATGCAGGAACCGGTGAATATCTGGTTCGGATAAAGGCCGCCGCCTTGAACCCGATTGATCTGTACATAAGGGCAGGCACGGTGGCGATGAACCTACCCATGCCTTTTGTTTCCGGTTGTGACTTTGCCGGGGTGATCGAGTCGGTGGGAGAAGGCGCCTCGCGTTTCAAGGTGGGCGACAGGGTCTGGGGTTCCAATCAGGGCCTGCTGGGTCGCCAGGGGACCAGTGCGGAATTTCTTTCCGTGAAGGAAGACTGGTTGTATCCCTCGCCCGATGGTGTAGATGACCAGCAACTTGCCGCCACGGCACTCGTGGGCATCACTGCCCATCTGGGTTTGTTTCGCAATGCCAACCTGAAGGCAGGCGAGATTGTTTTTGTGAATGGTGGAACCGGAGGGGTTGGAAGCATGGTGGTGCAGATGGCGAAAGCCATCGGAGCCAAGGTGGTTACCACGGTTAGTTCGGCCCAGAAGGCAGACCTTTGTAGAAGCTGGGGCGCGGACCTGGTTCTTAATTACAAGACAGATGACATTCCAAAGGTTGTAAAAGAATTCACAGGCAGTCAGGGTTTGCAGGTTTGGTATGAAACACAAAGAGAACCCGACTTTTTCCGCATAGTGGACCTGATGGCACCCCGTGGAAGAATCGTGTTAATGGCGGGAAGAACCGCCCAGCCTTTGTTCCCGGTGGGGCCCTTCTATGTGAAAGGCCTTTGCATGTCCGGATTTGCCATGTTCAATGCCACGCCCGAGGAACAAAAGCGTTGTGCCAATGATATCAGCACCTGGCTTTCCTCGGGGAAGATCCGATCCCATATTGGGGCAACCTTCAGCCTGAAGGATGCTTCCCGGGCTCATATGCTGCTGGAAGAAAACACCCTTGGCAAGGCAGGCACCCTTTCTGGTAAAGTAATCTTGTTGCCTTGACATCGCCTAACTGGAATTTTCATGGTGGAACCAAAAATCACTCTGCGCGGCCTTGATGGAACTTTCAAGGGAAAAACCTGGCAGGTAAAGGGCAGGGGAAAAGTTGGCCGCGTGGATGGCGTGGAAGTAACCATTGATGATTCTTCCGTTAGCCGAAACCATGCAGAGATCGTCCATTCCAGCGATGGTTGGAAAGTGCAGGACATTGGCAGTACCAATGGCACCATCCTGAATGGTGTCAAGCTTGGCAAGGGTTCCTGGCCCATCCGGCACCGGGATGTGCTGCAGTTTGGTGAGATTCGCCTAAGTGTGGAGTCTTTTGACGAACCTGCCAGCAAACAAGATTTTTTTCTGGGCCAGGGTGTCGAGAATTTCAGCGTCCATGCCACGCACGCCCTGGGCTGGGACGAAGCATTAAAGAGCCTTCCCGAACTTGGTTCCCGTTCTCCCCATGCGGGGGAAAAGATGTTTGCCCTTATGCAGGCAGGGCATTACCTTGCCAGCACCGATAATGAGGATGAACTTCTTCATCATATTCTGCAGGATGCGGTTGCCGTACTCGAGGCACAGCGTGGAGCCATTGCGCTTCTCAATCCAAAGACAGAAGAGCTGGAAATCAAGGCGATTAATGATGGTGACATCGCCACGTCAAAGAGCTGGAAATCGGCTGGCAAAAGAACCGTTTACAGTCAGACTCTAGCGCAACAATGCCTTAAGAAAAAGAGTTCCATCCTATACAAAGATGATGCCCGGCAGGATGTTAATCAAATGGGAAGCATAGCCGAGGGAAAGATGGCCTCGGTTATGTGTGTTTTGCTTAGAACCCCCCGCAGGGTTTTGGGCATACTTCATCTGGATCGCGGGCCATTGCAAAACCCATTTTCCAAGGATGACCTTAGGCTTGCAGATGCCCTGGCTGCGCAGGTTTCCTCGGGCATTGAGTGCTCGCTGTTACTGGCAAAGCAGCGCGAGCTTTTCTTCAACACGGTAACTGTGCTGGCACAAGCAGTGGAGCTGCGCGATGTGTACACGGGTGGCCACACCCAGCGAGTTACCCTTTTAGCCTTGCTGCTTGCCGAGAAGGCCGGGCTTTCCGACAAGGAAGTAGAACTAATTCGCACAGGCACTCCGTTGCATGATATCGGCAAGATAGGTATTGATGATGCCATCCTTAGGAAACCAGGCAGGCTGACGCCTGAGGAAACCGAGATCATGAAACAGCATACCACCAAGGGTGCTGCAATTATTTCGCTGGTACCGAACCTTCACGAAGTGGTTCCCATAGTGCGTTCGCACCATGAAAAATGGGATGGCAAGGGATATCCGGACGGCCTAAAGGAAAATAACATTCCCCTTATCGCCCGGGTTGTCGCGGTTGCGGATGCCTTTGATGCAATGACCTCGGACCGGCCTTACCGGAAAGGTCTTGGTATTAGCGAGGCCATCGAGGAAATCCATAGGGGATCTGGTTCACAGTTTGATCCCAAGCTGGCGGAAATATTTATCGGCTTAAGGCCTCAAATCGCAGAGCTTTCCTTGGATAACTTTACCGGGATGTAATTACTCTATTTTTGAGAGTATTTCCTTGGCCTTTGCCTGAATGTTTGTTCCAGGCTTTTGTATTTCAGCAAAGCCCTTTTCCAAGATTTCCGCTTTGGCGGGATCCACCTTTTTCACAGTCGCTACATAATCCGGAAACGAGGTTACCTCGCTTCGCAAGGGTTGTCCGTTCGCGTATCCCTTCAGCATGGTCTTTACGCTGGCCAGGGGATCGACCTTAATGACAATATTTTCGTTTTGTTGCTGGCCACATCCGCAGAAGAAAGCCAACAGGCATGTCAGGATAGCCGGGGTGAACTTTTTCATTTTGGTGAATTCCTTGCTGTTAATAATCGCCTATGACCATGCCATCGGCCTTGTTACCCAAATACTGGAAAGTGATCAGAGTGATGGAATCCCTGATAAACCGCAGGCTTCCGTCACCAAAAAGCGCATTCACGCCACCGGTGTGTCTGCTACGTGGGGGAATCAATCCAAATCCCCAGTCGTGGGCGCCACCCGGGCAGCAATCACCCCCAGCACTGGGAAGCTTCCAATTGGGTGTGGTTGCTGTGTTCAGTGTGGTTTGCCCTGCTGAGTACCATGCCCAGTTGCCACCCATGGAACCCCTGGCACCAGTTGGTGAATTCTTTGCGGCATTACCAATGGCATCAAGCTCTGCCTGGGTGGGAAAATTCTTGTTCACGATGGAATTAAATATGCCGTTATTGGTATAAAAAATATCCCTTGGAAAGACCCCGGTGCCATTGTTGGCTCCCAGGCCAGTGCCTGCCAGCAATTCGGATGCCAGCAGGGTGTTTGAGAGGCCATCGGTCACATCGCCCATTTTGGTGTCGGTCTGGTAGGAAATCATGCCATTAAATCTGCTGCCTGCCCAGGCTGTTTCCACGCTGCTGCCAGTCGACCAGCCATAGTTGCAACCGGGGCCACCCCAAACCCCACCCGCGGTTCTATCAGGTGCTGGTTCCGAGGATGGGCATAAAAAGACACTTAGCTTGGTGTTAGCGGCAGCCCAGTCGGTGTTCCAGGCGGCCCC
>JBEGQX010000118.1:0-2752 GCA_041180805.1 Planctomycetota bacterium | reverse complement strand
ACGCGATGAGATGAAGCATCCATCATTTTCGAAGACCGACCTTTCAAAAGAAGCAGACCGGAGGAAAACCAGTCAAGGCAGGATCGTTAGAAAGAGATAAGCTCCAATGAAACATAAGATCCGTTATCGGACATTGAAAAACCACCGGAAAGCCGGCCAAAGCCAAATCCCAACGTCCGATAATGTCTGTTATGTTTCATTCAAGATACTCGTTTTTAAGGCTTTCAAGCCATCAGCTTATCATGCGGAACCAGCACTGACCCCATTTGCAGAGCCTTCCAGAAACACCCCCATATGACGGAATTTCTGGTAACGGCCCTCCAGCAGTTCCTGGATATTTTTCTGGCCTAGTTCACGAAGGTAGCGCAACAGGAATCCACGCAGAATGGTTGCCATTTCCTTGTTGTCACGATGCGCCCCACCCAGCGGTTCGGGGATCACAGAATCCACCACGCCAAGTCGCAGCAGGTCTTTGCTAACCAACTTCAAGGCATCCGCTGCCAGGGGTTTGGTCACTTCGGTCGCATTCTTCCAAAGAATGCCAGCGCATCCTTCCGGAGAAATAACACTGTAATAGGAGAATTCCAGCATACATACCCGATCACCCACACCAATCCCCAAAGCACCGCCAGACCCCCCCTCGCCAATGACAACACAAATAACGGGGACTTCCAACTTGGACATTTCAAGAATGTTCGCCGCGATAAGTGAAGACTGGCCACGCTCTTCCGCGCCAATTCCAGGATATGCCCCCGGAGTATCAATCAGGCAAATAATCGGCAGGCCAAACTTCTCTGCCAGTTTCATATTTTTAAGGGCTTTTCGGTATCCTTCGGGATGGGCACAACCATACATGCATTCCCTTCTTTCCTGAAGGGTGTGGCCTTTTTGATGCCCAACCAGCATGACCCGAAATTCCTCCAGACGAGCAAAGCCAGTTCGCAAAGCCCTGTCATCGCCAAAAGCCCTGTCCCCGAACAACTCCACAAAGTCTTCAAATATAAGATCAACATAGTCCATCATTTGCGGCCGGTCAGGATGCCGGGACACAAGCACGGTTTCCCATGGACTAAGGTTGCCAAAAATGCTTTTCTTAAGGTTGGCTATTTCCTTGCGAATACGACGAATTTCTTCTCCCTGGGAAATTTCGGTGCCTTCTCTGGCCTCCAGTGAGGCAAGAAGATCCTCCAGGGCATATATATCTTTTTCAAAGGGCAATCGCACTTGTGAAGCCATGAAATCCTCAAATCCATTCAGCTAGATCCAGAACCCTTCCTGTCAACCAATGTTTTATCTTATTCCTGCCAACAAATCAAACAACTTGGAAGGCCGTCTTGCCTCAAACTGCCAAATAACTTATCTCGTACCCAATCATAAAAAAGCTCCCAAGACAGGCAGAAAATGTCCGATCTGAACCATCAAAACAAAAAAGCCAGCATCTCCCCATGGATACAGACTGTTATCTGGGTTTTGTTATTGTTCCTTGCAAATCTCCCAATTTTCACACGATCCAACTCCGAATTTGATTCGGTGTTTAAACATTATGCCAGGGTTTTAGCCAACGGTGGTGATATCTATCACGAGGGTTCCACTTTTATGTACCCTCCTTGGATGGCAACAGCCACCGCGCCGATCGCATGGATGCCACACATTCCCGCCAGGATCGCCTGGGGAATCGCCAACATGTTTTTCTTATGGAAGGCCATTCGATGCGCTTGGAATTTGTCTATCGGACCAAACCCAACTTTAAGCGAAAGCCAGCGAGTGAAAATTGCCTTTTCAGGATTCCTTTGCAGCGCAACTTACTTCTTAAATTGCATTTCCCACCAGCAATTTGATGTCATCATCGCGGGACTGATTTTTTGGGGATTATGGGAACTCTCCCGCTCCAAACCTGTGATTTCAGGCATTCTTTTAGGAATGGGCGCAGCATGCAAGATGACACCCTTGCTGTTTTTGCCATACTTCATTTACCGCGGTTATTGGAAAACAACCCTGACATTGCTTTTGACTTTCATTTTTTGCAACTTTCTTCCGGAAGCCCTATGGGGATTACCCAAAGATGGAATTCCAAGAATGGCCGTCTTTGCAAAGAAGACATTGGCCCCACTTCTTGATGCGAACTTTGTTCCCGGCACCTGGGGAAGTGAAATCATTTTCAATCAATCTCTTGCAGGACTTAGCAAAAGATGGAACCAGACAAAACTGGAAAAGGTCGATGGAAAAGTCCAGGTCATTCCATGCGAACCACGAGTTAGTCAGAAAGTCACCAAGCTTTTGCTGATTGGCTTCGTGGCTGTTTGTGGAATATTTGCAATATTTTGCCTTGGAAAACCCGGGGGGCAAAACACTTCCCTTAACTCAGATTCCTCCATGGTATTGTGCGGAATGCTGCTTCTCTCACCCATGTCTGGGCTTGCACATTTTGGAATTCTTTTGCTTCCAGCACTTAATATTGCGAATGGAACAACCACAGTACAAAGCCGGAATTGGATGGTTTTATTTTTGATACTGCCAATAATTGGCGGGGCTTGCCTGAACAAAGATCTTGTTGGCAATAACCTTTATTCCATGTTTCTTTGGTATGCGACCGCAACGTTCGCGACTATTTCACTTTTTTTGGGAAACGGATTGCTTTCAAGGCAAGCGCGGAAAAACACCTAAGACCAGTACTCTTCAAAATGAATATTTCCCGGCTCTTTTCCGTGCCCCTGATCGGCACGGAGTCCAAGATTTTCCAAAATCTCAATAA
>JBEGQX010000117.1:0-3155 GCA_041180805.1 Planctomycetota bacterium | reverse complement strand
CCCCATCTAAACCAAACCATGCCCGCCCCACTATCAGTCACCAAAAACGACTACATTGCCAATCCCAAGCGTTCTGATGTTCCGACGCCCCATTGGCTGTGTGAGTTTATTGCGAGCCTTTACCCGGACGCCAATCGCGTTTTAGACCCATGCTATGGAGACGGCAGGATGATTGCTCCATTTCATGCCAGAGGAGCCTTAACCGCAGGATATGAAATAAAAAACGGAACAGATTTTTTGTCTCTTCCTAAATGTTCTTTTCTAAACGTAACAGATCTGGTTGTCTGCAATCCGCCATTCAACCTGGGCGTCGGCAGGAAACTGGGAGCCGAGGTGTTCCTCGATCAGATTCTCAATGTCTGTGGCAAAACCCAGATTGCACTGTGCGTCCCCATGGGTTTCCGCCTGAACCAACGCTGGACCTCCAAGCGGTGGCAGAAGCTGCGCCAAGACCCGCGCCTTGAGATTAGTTCCATCTTAAGCCTTCCACTGGATTGCTATGAGGGGGTGCAGTTCCACAGCGAGGTTCTGTTCTTCAACAGCCCCCATCTAAAGCCCCATTATTGGCCTCCACTTCCAAACTAAATGCGCGTCACCCAGGAACAATACAATGCCATCCTCGCCCGCCAGCTTGCAGGTCAAAGGAATCGGAAACGTGCCCTCGATGAAAAACAGCAAGATGCTGACCCGAGGCCGTCTCATCACGGACCCCAAGAAGCAAAAGTGGATGGATCAGGCGGCGGAAAGTTTCGCGTCTCAATTACGCTCTTGGTTTCAGACGCACGGGATCGAGATCCCGATGGCATGGCAACAACCATCCTCGATAGCTACCTCATGGCCCTTGGACGACTCAGTGGCCTGGATCGGACAGCTTTCCGTAAGCTGGCAAAGAGTCAGCAAGGGTGATGAGGGGGCGGTCATTGAGTTTACCAAAATCAACTAATACAACCAATATGAGATACGTAGATGATCGTCGTGTAGTAAGCCAATCCATGTGCCCACCGGCAGTTAGAATGATTTATATTCATTGCGGGATTTCTGAAGAATCCAATGTTTTGCCAAAATGGCACGCAGTCGCAAGGGTCCTGTCCTTGCACAGCCAAGTGGTGGACTTGTACAGGTTTCGTGTTGAAGATGAATATCAGGCCCCGGATCTTCCGGCCACGCATGCTGAAGCACTTGCCATTGGGTACGAATATGTTGGACAGCAGTGTGTTTACGGAGCAATTGTGGAGGATTTGGATTACGGAATTATTTCCACCTTGGAGCCGTTGATGGAAAGCTGCTATGATTCCGCCTCAAAAATTGTATCCGTTCCGCATCAGGAAAACAAAGAAATGGATGAAGCATTTGTGGCAAAATTTCTTCCTGACATGTTCAATGAATGCAGAAGGAAAATTGCTTTGAACAAAAAACGGATGGATAAACTTTCCAAATAACCATTTTCCCCGTGGCTGGTAACCCGAGGCCTATGGCCAAGCGCGACACCTTGAACCAAAATTCAAGGAGCAGTGTTTTGCATGGTTTGCTACTGCGCGTTGCGGCGGGGATTTAATTTATGACAGTTGAACCGGCAGATATTCTTGCCTACATCAAGGTCCGTGGAATAAAGGAACACGACGCCATGATGTATCTGCGGGACTTGAATTGCATTTCTGACAACTGCATTGGAATCCGAGATATCGCCCATGCCGACTGTGCTGCTGCGATGCAATGGATCAAATGGATGACATGGAGGAAGCTTGACCGGAAATAAATACAGGGAGCTTCTTAAAACCCTCAATCTTCACAAGGCCCTTGAATGTCAGCTTCACGCTGGGTTCAGGCCGGACTTTCATCATTCCGTTTCCAAATACGAATCTCATTACCTGCCTGGGGCTGATGATTTGAAATGGAAACCACCACCGTTGACGGAGGATTATTCCAGGCTTGGAACCAAGGATACTTCCAAGATGAAGCGGGCCATCACAAAGTATTGGAAAACAATGACGCCAGAACAGAAAGCGTTGGAGGTTGCAAAGCGCAGGCGAAATGCCTCAGAGTGGCGGCGCAAATCCGATGTAAAGGGAACAATTCGCCTTCGAGATTTCACGACGAAGTATATCGTTATCAACACCAAAAAGCAAAAGGACCATGCAAAACGAACCAAGAAGTTCTCACCCCAAACTTCAAACTGAAAGGATGGTGAATTACCATGCCCAAGGGCAAAAAGAAGAAGAAGTAACTGGTTGTAGCGTCCCTGCCCGCCAGCTCTCGGCGGGTGGGGCGATTGATGGAGGTGCCCGATGAACGTGCCCTTTACCGACGTGCCTCAGAACATCCGCGAGTTTCATCAGGTGTTTGAGCAGTTGTCTGGATCCAGGTTCACATTGGATTTCTGCCGCATGGATGCCTGGCGGCAGTTCATCAACTATCGCCGCGACGAACCCTACACGCATGATGACCTTCGGCTGGTATGGCGTTTCCTGAAGCGGCAGGTGTTGAATGGAAAGCGCAATGCTGGAGCCTTGAAGTTCAGGAACCTGATTCAGAACCCGGATTACTTTGAGGAAGATCTGGCCGAGGCCCGTGGGGAAGCCGAGCGTCTTTCCAAGCCTGCCATGCCGCAACGCAAAGTGGTGGTCTATAACAATACCAGCCGGGTGGTTGAAAATACTGGCGAAGAGCCTGAAGTTAAGGACATGGCCGCATTCTTTGCCAATCTAAGAGCCCAATTGAATCGCTGATGGATATTCGACTCCCGCACAATTACAAGCCACGCCCTTACCAGCTAGGGGCGTGGCGTCATTTTTTCCCAGATGCCTCGCAAAAGAGAGCCGTCATCATTGCTCATCGCCGGTGGGGAAAAGACCTGCTGGCATTGAACATGATTGTGGCTCAGGCGCACCAGCGCATGGCTACCTATTGGCATGTGTTCCCATATTTCACACAAGGGCGCAGCATCATCTGGAACGGCATCGATACTAATAACCGAAAAGCGTTCCTGGATTACATTCCCAAGGAGCTAATCGAATCCACGCATAACAATGAAATGCGCGTTCATTTCAAAAATGGTTCAGTCTATCAAATCGTCGGCTCAGATAACATTGACCGCCTTGTCGGTACTAATCCTTACGGGATTGTTGTATCTGAGTATGCTCTTTGTGATCCTCACG
>JBEGQX010000116.1:0-5230 GCA_041180805.1 Planctomycetota bacterium | reverse complement strand
CGGCTTGGGGCAACCCTGGAAACCTGGTAGTCCGGATTTTCGCCAGCGATTCCTTGCTTCGTGCCAGACCATCAGGCATCGCGCCGTGGTTACTATTCAACCTGCGGATGACGGTGGATTCTTTGTGGATGTGAAAGTATTCAAGGAATTGGAAGATCTGGAACGGCCTGTGAGGCAGACTTCTGGATCGTCCACATTCCGCAGCGATAACACAATTGAAAGGCAATTCGAGGTTATCGACGATGCTGTTTTTGCTTCCAACTGGATTCCGATCGGAAGAGACCAGCATATTGAGCAGATCATTCTCCAACGCATTGGAAAATTTCAGACACCGCAAAAGCCATTCCGAAAATTCTAAAGGGCGTTTTTATCTGGTTCTGATTCCCAATCCGCGGCGAATTTCGGTCTCTAGTTCCATCAGTTGTCTCTGATCCAACCCTTCATCCTTCTGACTGCGCCAAACGATTTGGCCATCCTCGTCCAGAAGCACCAGCGTGGGAAAACTCGTAATATCGAACTGGGTTCGAACAGGGCACGGCTGGGATCCCGCATCAGAGAACAGGGTGGTGTAGTTCATGTGATATCTTGCTTTAATTGGGCGCACCTTGGCAACCTTTTCATCCAAATTGCCTTTTTCATATGCAACCCCCACCACCTCTAGTCCGAAGTTTTTGTATCGTTTTTGCAAATCCACGATGTTTGGTATTGCCTGAAGGCAGGCGCCACAGGATGAGAACCAAAAATCCATAAGAACCATTCTTCCGGTCTTGTTTTTCTTGTACTCCCAGACCTGACCATTCATGTCATAGAGTGCAAAGTTTTCCAACTTTTGGCCTACTAAAACACAGGAAGGAACCGGGGAATAGGATCCACTGTTTTGAGGCACTCCAAAAGTAACTCCTGGAAGCTGGGTGGTGTTTTTGCCGGGTGATACAGGCACAATATTTCCTATGGTGGGAAGGCTTGGAGTCTGTGGCAACGCATAACCACCCTGGCCACCTCCTACAGGTGGAATCGAAAGTATTGCGTTTGGCGCACCAAGCGATGTATTTTCCCTGGCGATTTTATCTGGCATTGGAAGGGATGTAGTATTGGTGGAGGAGTCTGACTGGGTTGCGGCTTCTGCGGTTCGCGCCTTGTCGACACCATCATCTGACGGAGTGACACCCACCGGCGATGTCCCATTTACGGCACCAGCATCCTCGGTAACAAAAATAGTAACCCTTGGGTTGGGTGGAATCACCAAGGCTGTTCCAGTAAACACCTTGCTTCCATCCTTACCCTTGGCAATCAACTGGTAATTGGAACCAGTCTTTAATCCCTTCACGGTAAAGTAACCTTGGGCGTCTGCAGTAACTTCGTTTTTAGGCGCATCTTTACCAGCTTGCAAATCCACTACCTGAATAACTGCGCCTGAAGGCCTTCGGTGATAATGATCCATCACCTGACCCGCAAGAATTCCATTACCAGAAAGATTTCCGGCAGTAGCGGTATTTTGAGGAGAATCGTTTTTATTTGGACTGTTTTGGTTGTTATTTTGATTGTTTTTAGGCTGCCCGAACAAACCCAATCCATTGGAATTTGTCCCAGGTTTGGAGCCCGATGAACTGCATCCGGAAATCAGAAGGATTAAACAAAATGTACCAAAGTGTTTAAGCACTTTTAAGTACCTCAGCCGGACCAAATAAGGAAAAAGCACCCTGTCAGGAATCCGGGATCACTGGCCAGGGCAAATTACTAAACGGAATCCATCCTCTAGGAAGACTCTTTCCTCAAAATGAACCGAGGTCAAGCTAAAGCTTTAGTAAAAAAAAGCAGATTAAAGAAAAGTGCGGGCCCTCCACCGGTAAAGGCAGAAGAACCCGCACTATTTGTCGCACCAAATTAATGTGTTCCGGATCTCCTGCCTTGCACACTGTGGGGAAACAAGGCTTTTTGATCTATGTTTCCTTCTGGATTGAAATGCAGGGGTTCGTAGCCTCCCACTATTTTCAAATCCTTATTAGCGCGGGCTTCCTCTTCCAAAGCGGGAGAAATGTACAATTCTGCCATTTCAAGAGTGTTTGGAATCACCGCCATTTTAATTTTTTCGAAGTTGGGCTGCCAGCAAGTCTCCAAACCCGCCTTGATGCATTCATGATCGTTGGAGAAGCTGATTGGCAGCTTGGATCTCCAAAGAAAACAAGCGGTAAGGTTGTTCATTCGGAAAGGCACCGGGTCAATTTTCTGAAGCAATCTGTCGGTGGTCAAATCAGCGATTCCCACCCCAGTTCCGTTGCCGTGACTTTCCGGAGAAAGATCCAAGGCACACATGCGAATGATTTTGGGGAATTCAAAATCATTTTCACCCTCAATCAACAATCGCCCCACCACATTCGGGTCAATTCCAGCTCCGCTATAATTTTTCCCAATTTCCCCGACGATAAGTAAATCCAGGGCCTTGAAGGGGAGTCGACCCATGAGGCCACGGGCTTCCTCAAGGAGTTTGGGTTCTATCTCCATCAGCTTGGCTTTGCTTACAAACTCGAGCCTTGCTGTTTTTTCCTGGGCATTTTCAAGGACCGCCAGACCCCCAAGAAACTTGGTTTTTTCAAGAATCACTTTTGCGGTTTCAGGAAGCATATCTCTAAGGCCCTTGAAACCCCACCTATGGTGCTGGGATGCGCCTTCCCGCTTGCCAAGGCCAATGACAATCATCTTGGCTATTCCGCTTTCATAATTACCCCGAAAATCGGTATGAGGCTTGATTCTTGAAATGGTAACCACAGCATCCGCAGCCAAGGCGTTTTTATCCCAGTAAACCGGTTCGCCCCAGGAATTAGTCCCTATGACAGTGGAATCCATATCCGTTTTAACGGGCACACCAAGTTTGTCCTCGGAAACACCATACTCTCCAAGCAATTCCCTTTGACCTTTAGAGTTAGCCCCCCCATGACTTCCCATGGCAGCAACTATAAACGGCACAGCCCCAATGCTCTTGAAATAATCAATGGCTGCTTTCACAATTTGCGAAAGGTTGGCAATACCACGGCTGCCAACACCAATAGCCACAGATGATCCTTTGTTAATAACCGAGCTTAGTCCAGATTTTTTCCACTCCGAAAGGGTTTCTTGATAGACATCCTTAACTTCAGGTTGGGGTGCTATCTGCTGAACCTTCATCACCTTAGGTATTTGCATCGCTTCTCTCCAAAGATCAAAGTATTTGGGAATTCTATGATAAAAACTCTCTGTTCACATAGTCCAATTCCCTTCCTATAGGCCCCATTTTTTCAAGACTTTGTTCCAAATAGTCGAAAGTAAGTGAATATTGACTGAATTTTGAGAAAAGTGTATCCGATTAATAGTTCCTTTTGAAACAATGAAGTTTGGAGCGGGATTAGTGTTTGGAATTCTTCAACGCATGATATTTAGTGAACTCTTCAAGGTGTTTTTCATAGCCTTGGTGGGTATTACTGGCATTTTGTTAATGGCTGGCATTATTGCGGAAGCAACCCAGCAAGGATTAGGTCCCGCACAAATACTTGGGGCGATTCCACTTTTAATTCCCAGCACCCTGCCCTACACCATTCCAGCAACCACCCTTTTTGCAACCTGCGTAGTGTATGGGCGGCTATCCCACGATAATGAAATACTTGCGGTTCGTGCAGCGGGAATTAACCTCTGGCAGGTTGTTATTCCTGGCCTTGCACTTGGTGGATTCATGAGCTTGATAACCATGGGTTTGTATTACCATGTAATCCCCTATACCCACCATTTACTAAGATCCATGGTTTTTCATGATGCGGAGGAATTGCTTTACTCCATGCTGAAGAAGAACGGAACTATCAATTATTCGAATGTGCCCTACTCCATGTTTGTAAAGGGTGTTCAGGGAAGAAAGCTTCTTCATCCAACTTTTAAGCGCAAAGATGCCAAGGGGCAGATTGATGTTGTAGCCCAGGCGAGGGAAGCTTCCCTTTCCGTGGACAGGGAAAGGCGTATTCTCCAAGTTCATATGCGCCATGGAATCGCGACTTTTGAAGATGGCAGCAAAGGCTATTTTGAAAACCGTATTTGGGAAGTTCCACTGCCCAACAATCTTAACAATGACCCCAACCGCAGGGCCAGGGATATGACCTGGCAGGAAATCCTGGACAAACGCATGGAATATGGCGAAGAACTCAACAAAACACTCTCTGAAATTGAAACCAGCAAGGTTGCTCTTAAGTCTGGGAACCATGCTCCAGACGCGCCACAGCATATTGCAAACCTAGAGGGAAGAATCAAACATATCAACCAACAGACTCTGTTTCTAAATGTTGAGTTACTCATGAGGCCCGCATTGAGCGTTGGGTGCCTTTGTTTTATTCTTGTGGGGTGCCCCGTTAGCATTTGGTTCAGCCGAAGTGACTTTCTTAGCTCGTTTATCACATGCTTTTTGCCAATTGTGCTTGTTTATTATCCACTGATGCTATGCGGAACAGGTATGGCCAAGGAAGGCAGAATAAACCCGGTGATGCTTGTATGGGGCGCAGATGCATTAATTGTAATGATCGGGCTATTTATGAGCTGGAGAACCGTCAGGTCTTAGGATGGATTTTCTTTCTCACGAAAGCCCTCAACATACGAGAACTGTCAGGCTGATCTTGTTCATCCTCGATCTCTCCAACAATCTCCTCGATGATATCTTCCAAGGTAATCAACCCCTCAACCATTCCATTGGATGATCTCACCACCGCAAGGTGGCGATGATTATTTCGGAATAATTTCAAGGCAGTGGCTATGGAATCCTCTGGGCGCAAATAGATGACGGGGTACAACGCATCTTGAAGAAGGGCAACTCCCTGAGAGGTTATCAAATATAACAAATCCTTGGTGTTTACGACCCCAACAATGTTATTAATGTCACCTTCATAGACTGGCATCCGGGTGTGACCACCTTCACGGACAGCATCCAAAGTTTGTTGCAAGGAGAGATTCATATCCAGCATGGACATTTTTTCCCTGGGTATCATGCAATCGCTTACTTTTTTTGATCTTAACTGAAAAACATTCTGCAAAACCTCTGCTTCCTGGGCACCTATTAAACCTGCTTCTTCCGTGTCCTCGATAACAAGTTTCAATTCCTCCACGGAATGAGCCAGGGAATGTCCTGTAACCACCTCAAAACCTGCAAGGCGAATAAGCATGGAAGCTGTCCCGTTCATCAGGTTAATGAAAGGCTTCGCGAATTTGCCAAAAAGCAACA
>JBEGQX010000115.1:0-14923 GCA_041180805.1 Planctomycetota bacterium | reverse complement strand
AGCAGCGCACCAATGGTTTCTGTGAACCCGGCCATATTCAGCACGCCGCCATCCAGGTTTACCTTGCTATCATCACTGATTTTATTGCTGCCACTAAGCGCGTAAGTGCCAGACTTGATGGAAATGGTACCGGTTCCAGCCGTGAAAAGTGTGATGGGAATACTATTGGTAAGCGCACCTAAAAACAGATTGCCATTGTTGGTGCTGGTGGCAGTAAGTCCGGTGGTGGAGTCCAGGGTAATGGGGGTGGTACTGTTACCCACAGACGAACCACCCAGATTTGCAGCACCCGTTGTCTTGATGGTTCCAGCCCCGGTGAAGGTGGTATTTGCAACCATGTCCACGCTGGTAGGGGCATTGGAGTTACCAATATTGCCTGCCAGTGCAATCGCGGAATCGGAACGAACCTTGAAGCCAACCGCGCCATTGATGGTGCCATTCAAATTGACATCACCGGTTTGAGTATTGATGTCCACCGCCGCGGTGGAAAGGTTGACAACATTCATTGTAATGCCATCATTACCAGTAAATGTAAGGCCATCCAGAATAGTGGTGCCAGCCAAGTTTGTTCCGGTATCGCCATTTCCCAGGGTCACATTAGCATCGAAGCGCAGGTTACTGGTGGTACCCAAAGCCGTAATGCCGGAGTTTCCAGCAAGCGTATTCTGAAACCGCACCAAGCCTGTAACACCAGAGGCCACATTCAGCGCAGCGCCTGTACCAGAACCCAGCGCCGTTACAGTGTTTGTAAAGGTAGTTGTACCACCCGCAGTAGTTGCCCCAATGGAAAGGTTTTTGGAACCGCCGTTCACCGTAGAGGAAAAAAGTATATTATTATTCGTGGTGGCAATGGAAACCGAGTTACCAAGAGTTACACCACCCGAATAAGTCTGCAACCCCGTGGTTGTTAAATCGGCATTCAGGTTAATGCCACTGGGTCCTACCAAATCAAGATTCGGCACCAAGCTTAATGCCGATGAAATCGTTATGGCACCATTGGCAGCACTATCACTTCTGCCGACTATCAACGTACCCGCAGATATCTTGTCCAATTGAGCATCGCTAAGCCCAAAGGAAGATGTACTGGCCGTGCCCAAGTCTATGGTCACATTAGCAGTTTTATTACGAAGGTTTACCGTATTGGTTGTTGTAACGGTAGCATTAGTGATGGAGATGACATCGGTTTCCAGGGTGATGGTACCAGGCACCGAGCCACCTGCAGTGATGTCGGTACTTATGCTTCCATCACGGAGGTTAAGCCCTTCACTGGTAGTACCATTACCTTTGCTTCCAACCAGACTTATGGCACCGCCAGCAGTGGTTTTAAGCACAGGGGCATTAGAAGATGAAACCTCCATACTAATTCCACGGTTATTGTTTGAAATTCCAGAACCACCGCCTGTACCAGAAATGGTAACGGATCCACTTTCTGCTTGAATTAATGAAGAATCTTGAAGAAATATACCGTAATTAAAGTCACCCGTGCTATTACCTCCTGTTCCAGTCAATGAGATTGCACCAGAGCCTGTGTTTTTTATCTCTCCACCAAAAACAAGAATCCCATGATTTGATGTGTTATTTCCGGACCCACCCGAACCATTGAGATTAATGGTGCCACCACTGGACTGGACCAATCCACGAATATCCAAACCGATATTATTCCCACCGGTAGTTCCGCCACCAGCTACACCATTAAGACTTATATTTCCTGTGGAATTGGCTTTTATGGTGTTCCCTACACCCAAAGAAATGCCAGTCTGGAAACCTGCGTTGGAATCTCCACCGCGACCATCTATTTGAATATTTCCAGTGGTGGTAGTGATATCCACACCAGGGCCATTAATGAATACACCGGTTATATTTCCAGGCTGGGTAGTGCCGGTGTCCGCATCAAGGGTAATGTTGCCGCTTCCGGATGAAATGTCTGCATTCAAAAAAATACTGGTTGCATCACTGACAGTAATGTTTGCGTTCAGCCCAGTGCTGGAATCGATGGATGTAGTGATATTTACAAAATCAACACCAGCACTGCTCAAGCCACTTTGCAAAACATACCCCGCAGAACCATCCAGATTAAAGGTCTGATTGGTACTTGTGCCGGAATTGGTGATCGAAATTTTCGTGATATTGCTGGTTGTAAAACTGGTTATACCAGTGATGTCACCAGTCAACGTGATATTAGTTCCATCATTTGTTGCGGTAACAGTTTCCGCAGTTGTACCTGTTGCCGTGTAATCAATGGTAAGCGTGGAACCAACCAAACTTCCAATTGCCGGAGTGATCCGGTCCTCCAACTTCTGCAATGAAAGCTGGTTGGGGAAAGAGAATGCGTTGGCAGGTTGCCTCTTGCTTTTGGATTTTCTGGAAGAAAATATTTTGGAGAAGAGGGAAATCATAGTTCGGTACCTTTCAACGGTTCTAGCTCTACACTCGTGCATACATCCTTAATCATCGACGAGTTGCGGGCACCAATTTGACGAAAAACCCAAATAATCAGCCGGAAAAATAATCACCAGCCTAAGAGTTCAACCAGATTACCCATCTTAAACGTTAGGCCTTCGTTGATCACATGATTAAAAAATAAACCCCGGGGGTAAGCCCGGGGTTTGTTGGAAAGCCTTTAAGTTTTTCAGCTTACTTCTTTACTTCAAACTCGGCATCGATGACATCATCGCCACCTTTCTTGCCAGCCGAGGCAGATGCACCAGCATCACCCGCAGGACCCTGGCCAGGAGCTGCACCCGCTCCACCCATATGCTGCGACAAAGCCTGAGAAGCTGCGACAAGGTCTGAAGTAGCCTGACGAATGGCCTGGGCATCCTCTCCCTTGCAAGCAGCCTTCACACGGTCTACCGCACCCTGCACAGCAGCCTTGTCATTTTCGGCCAGCTTGGAACCATGTTCCTTAAGCTGCTTTTCAATCTGGAACACAATGTTGTCCGCTTCGTTGCGGGCATTGATAACTTCCAGCTTTTTCTTATCGTCATCGGCGTGAGATTCCGCATCCTTACGCATGCGTTCAACCTCATCCTTGCTAAGTCCACTGGAGCCCTTGATTTCCACCCGGGCTTCTTTGCCAGTTCCAAGATCCTTGGCAGAAACCTTGAGAATGCCGTTGGTATCCAGTGCGAAAGTAACCTCGATCTGCGGTTCACCGCGAGGCGCAGCTCCAATTCCCTCAAGGTTGAATTCACCCAGCAATCGGTTGCCCGAAGACTTGGCGATTTCACTTTCACCCTGATACACGGAAATGGTAACAGCAGTCTGGTTATCTGCAGCAGTAGAAAAGATCTGCTTGCGTTCCACGGGTATGGAGGAATTGCGCTCGATCAGACGGGTAAGCCTGCCTCCAAGGGTTTCAATACCCATGGAAAGAGGAGTCACATCCACCAGTAGAACTTCCGATTTGCTGCCCAACAGCAATTGGGCACCCTGAATTGCGGCACCAATCGCCACTACCTCGTCTGGGTTCACACCCCTGTGACCTTCCTTGCCGAAGATATCCTTCACAAGCCACTGAATCTTGGGCATGCGGGTCATACCACCCACCATGACCACTTCGTCAATTTCAGAAGGCTTCAGCTTTGCATCGGACAACGCCTTAATAACAGGAATACGACAGCGTTCGATCAACGGGTCCACCAACTGCTCGAACTTGGCGCGGGTAAGTGCCAACTGCAAATGCTTTGGCCCACTGGCATCCGCGGTAATGAAAGGCAGGTTGATATCGGTATTAGCCTGCTGGGAAAGATCTTTCTTGGCGCGCTCGGCGGCTTCCTTCAACCTTTGAAGCGCCATCTGATCCTTGCGAAGGTCAATGCCGTTTTCCTTCTTGAATTCATCCGCGATGTAATCGATCAAAACCTGGTCAAAGTCATCCCCACCCAGATGGGTGTCGCCATTGGTGGATTCCACTTTGAACACGCCATCACCCACATCCAGGATGGAGATATCAAAGGTACCGCCACCAAGGTCGAATACTGCGATCTTCTCATTTGCCTTTTTCTCAAGGCCATACGCCAGAGATGCAGCGGTTGGTTCATTGATGATACGCATGCGCTGACGAGTCTTCTTGCCCGTGGCGGGATCCTCAATTTCCCATTCGGTATCAAAGCCTGCAATTTGTGCAGCCTCAATGGTGGCCTGCCTTTGGGCATCATTGAAGTACGCTGGTACGGTAATAACCGCCTTGCGAACGGTGTGTCCAAGGTAGTTTTCGGCAGCTTCCTTAAGTTTGCGAAGAATCATCGCGGAAATTTCCGGCGGAGTGAAATTCTTGCCATCAATTTCCACTTTTACGGGTTCTTCAGGACCACCAACAATCTTGTAGGGAACCAGCTTTTCCTCATCGCCGACTTCGCTGTGCCTGCGACCCATGAAGCGCTTGATGGAGTAAATGGTTCGACGAGGATTGGTAATTGCCTGACGCTTGGCGGGGTCACCCACGATTCGGTCTCCCTTGTCGGTGAATGCAACCACCGAGGGAGTGATTCGATTGCCTTCCTGGTTGGCAATAACCTTCACTTCGCCACCTTCCATAACCGCAACCACCGAGTTGGTGGTGCCTAAATCAATTCCAATGATTTTCTCTTCAGCCATGTTGAATTCTCCTTTTGTTTTGAAGTCTTACAGGCATCCATGATGCCTTTTTGTGTCAAATGTTCATGTCAATCATGCAAAAACTTAATTTTCTTAGAATCAGGAAAACCGTCTTTTGCACCTACTGTTCGATTACCAAATTCAATTCAAGCCCCCTCTGGCTTCATAATTTTTAGGTAAGCAACTGTTATGCCATTCCAAAAAATGGGTCAGATGAGATTCCTTTTAATTACCATAAGTCATTTATTAACATATATTTGTGCTACTAATTCAAAACATGTCAAATAAAATGGCAGCCTGAAGGGTGCCATTTTGGCAGAACCAATTCCTCAAATCTCAACCAAAAATGGCCATTCTGACAATATGTAAAAATAAATAGTTTGCATGATTTGGCTAATTTGATAATATGTCTGCACAATACTATCAGTGGATATTGGTTCTTCTGATGAATTGACTCTCCATGGAAGGGGCATAAATTAAAGGAAATTTACGCTTAATTTACTTCTTTGAGATTTACCATGGCGCGTAAAAACGAATCTCACCAAGCTCTTTCCCCTGCAAAAGCCCTGGCGGCGGTTAAATCTTACCGCTCCCAGATTGATAAGCTGGATCTGCAAATCCTAAAGCTCATCAATGAACGTGCCGAAGCCGCTGGAGAAATCGGGAAAATTAAAATTGAGAATGGAGAGGATATCTTTTCTCCCGCACGGGAAGAAGAAGTTCTCGCCAATGTTTTGGAAGCCCACAATAAAATACACGGTCCTCTGGATGCAGGTACCGTAAGGGCTGTTTTCCGAGAAATTATGAGCGGTTCCCGGGCCCTGCAAAAAATCATCAAGGTTGCATACCTTGGGCCCGAATACAGCTACAGTCATCTGGCCGCCATTGAACGATTTGGCCAGGCTGTTGAATTCGTTCCTGTTGGCAGCATTGCCGCCGTGTTTGAAGAAGTTAACCGCGGCCACGCTGATTTTGGCGTCGTGCCTGTGGAAAACTCCACCGACGGCAGGGTTGCTGACACTCTGGATATGTTTCTGCGTCTTCCCCAGATGCTTATTTGTTCAGAAATTCGCCTGGCTATCCATCATAATCTGATGGCCAAGTGCGAGGCCAAGGATATTCGCAGGGTTTACAGCAAACCTCAGGCGCTTTCCCAATGTCGAAACTGGCTTAGCAAGAATGTACCCCATGCCTTGCTGACGGAAGTTTCCAGCACAACAACCGCTGCCGAACTCGCGCAACGCGAACCGGGTGCCGCAGCCGTGGCCAGCAGGCAGGCTTCTGTCCGCTACGGCCTGAGAATCCTCTTTGAAGATATTCAGGATTCTCCAGATAACGAAACCCGTTTTGCGGTGATCGGCCACCAAAAGAGCCATCGAACCGGAACTGACAAAACCACGATTATGTTCCGAATCCCACATCGCCCCGGCTCACTTGCCGATGCGATCGATATTTTCCGCCAAACCAAGGTCAATCTTACCTGGATTGAATCCTTCCCCTCCCGCGAGGCAAAGGCTGAATATATTTTCTTCGCCGATTTCGAAGGCCATGTGGATGACCCCAAGGTTGGCAAGTTGTTAAAGGCGCTTGGGGATCAATGCACCGAGGTGACCATTCTGGGCAGCTTTCCCATGGCGCAGATCAGCGGTTAATTGCATTGAAAATAGTTATTCTCAAAACCCGCAAAGCAAGTCTTAGCGGGTTTTCTTTTTTTTATAAAATATCTATCTGATCCAAAACAATTCATCAGGAAAGGTTGGGCCTTCAAATGCGCAGGAAATTCGTGGCGGGAAACTGGAAGATGTTCACCAACCTTGCCGTAGCCAAAAAGCTGGCTCAAGATGTGGCATCTGCCGTAGCTCCTATCAGCCAGGTGGATGTGGCGGTTTGCCCTCCGTTTCCCTACCTGGACGCTGTCGCCCAGGTGCTCAAAGGTACCTCGGTAAGCCTTGGTGCGCAAAATTGCTATCACGAAAATGAAGGTGCCTTCACCGGTGAAGTCAGCCCCACCATGCTGGTGGATATTGGCTGCAAGTATGTGATCCTTGGGCATAGCGAAAGAAGGCAGAAGTTTGGCGAATGCGACGGCATGATCAACAAGAAAGTTCATGCGGCATTAAAAGCCGGCTTGAAGGTAATTCTGGCGCTGGGTGAAACTATTGAGGAACGCCAGGGTAACAAGACGGATGAAGTTTTGAAAAAGCAACTCGAAGGAAGCATGGCCAGCCTGACAGCTAACGATCTGGCAAATGTGACCCTTGCCTACGAACCTGTATGGGCCATTGGCACAGGTTTGAACGCAACCCCCCAGCAGGCACAAGACGCTCATGCGTTCATCCGCAACTGGGTGGCAAAAACTCACTCCAGCGAAGTGGCACAAAAGCTGCGCATTCAATACGGTGGCAGCATGAAGCCGGAAAACGCCGCTTCCCTGCTTAGCCAACCCGATGTGGATGGCGGCCTTATTGGCGGAGCCAGCCTGAAGGCGGATCAGTTCCTTGCCATCGTTAAGGCCGGAGCTTGAACAGCCGATTGATAAGTCTTTAATTATTTAGAAATCTTCCGGATGGCGATCCGGGCCGCATCCACCACTTCGGCCCGGGAATCTTTCTGGGCGATCTTTAGTGCTTCCAATGCCCCGGAGGCTTCGGATCCTATTTCTCCCAATGCTTCCGCCGCCATCATGCGTACCTGATAAGCAGGGTCTTCCAAAGCTTCCGTAAGAGGTTGAACTGCTTCTTTTGCCTTAGCCTTCATCCGTCCCAGGGCAAGCGCGGATTCCCAGCGCACTCCCACATCCCTGTCGCGAAGTGTTTCCACAAGGGCAGGCATGGCTTTGGCTGCGCGTTCGCCCATCTGAGCCAGATTTGATACAATGCGAAATCTCACCTGAACATCCTTACTGGCAAGCCCCTTCACCAGGGCCTCGATTGCTGAATCGGGATTATCCACCAGGTTTTGGGTGGCAATTTGTCCCACACTGCTGTCAGAATCCAAACTGGCTTTCTGGAGTAACGCCATCGCCGCCTCGCTGGATTTCATCTGGGAAAGCAAACCCACCACCTCGGTGCGAAGATCCGGATTATCCTCTTTTTGAAGTTCCGCAAGCACGGGCACCAGTTCGTTCGCCAGGGCATCTTTGGGTTCGGGTGCTATATCCCAAAGCGCACCACTGGCCGCCAGGCGTATCCAGGCGACATGATCCTTCAGGCTTTTCTTAAGGGTTTCCATCGCAGGCCGGGCATCTTTTTTCATCATTCCCAGCGCATGAATCACACCCAACCGCACATGTTCATCATCATCCTTCAGACAATCCAACAAAACAGGCAGCACATCCTTGGCATCTTTGGAGATCCTGTAAATAGCCTGTGCGGCATGCCCACGAACCCTGACATCTGAATCTTTCAGGCTGCCTTTCAAGGCGGTCAAGGCAGTGGCAGCCTTTTCCCCCATCATTCCCAACGCCAGCGCGCTTCCCATGCGAACCATGCGATCTTCGGAATACAAGCCCTTGGTAACATCGCCCACGGCTTCCTTGCCAAGGTGGGCAAGAGCCTGCGCTGCATGAGTGCGTACCTGAGGGTCGGTATCCTTCAGCAGGCCCATCAATGGTATTGCGGCTTCCTTGGCTTTTTTCATTGCCAGTTCCTGCGCAGCCTGCAATCTCTTTTCCTTCTCTTTTTCTTGCAATTGCTTTGTCAGCCGCTCGACTTCCTTGGGATCGGCAGCCGGTTGGGCTGGCTGTGTGCCTGTTTGTGGCTGGGCGACCTCCACCGGAAAAGGAAATAGATACTGGGCATTAGCCCCGGCTGCGGCACTAACCGCTGCCGCATAAATATGGTAACGCGTCCACGGACCCGAGGAATGAGGCCCGGTGGGGCAATAACCAAAGCATGTGTAATAATTGCTGGCGGGGCGCAGCGGACCATTACAGTATCCCAGGCAGCCCCAATAAGAATGTTGGCCATACGGCATGGGAGTGTTGCTAACTGCGGGCGCAGAAGTTGGCATGGGTCTTACAGCCTGCCCCTTCACATTCTCGTAAGCCATGAAAAACCCGGTACCTGCCAGCAAGCCAAACCCCAGTATATTTCGCACCTTCATGGTCTTACTCCAAATCATTCGAATATCACTAATAACCATTTTACAGGAACTGGCCGGGTTTCGGACCACACCGAACTGAAAATTGACACTAGATGATTAGCGCACAATCCCGGAGATATCCATCAGGTACAGTTGTCTGCCTTTGCCATCATGGGGGGAATCTATTGTCACCATCCTGCCATCGTTACTGAACCTGGGGTGGTTATCGCAGCGCCATTCTCCCGCGTACTCCTTGGGAGAAAGATAATCCCCCAGGGAAATCTTTTTACCCGTCTTCACATGGAAAAGGTACGGATGCTGCAGCCTGTCCCTGTCCGGGTAGGTGTCGTTTAGAATCCACTCATTTCCGGGCAGGTAAGTGCAATGACCATTCTGGGTCATGATACCTTTGCCAATCTGTTCCACCTGGTTGGTTCTGTCCTTGAACAGGTAAAACCCCGGTTGCATGCCTTTGGGTTGTGTCCAGGCCAATACATGCGCTGCATCCCGCCAGATGAAATGGGATGTTTCGCCCGATGGATCCAGAACAAACAGGTCTGTGCCATCGGTGGAAGCAGTGAACATTCTTGTTTTAAAGGAGACTTTGCCCGAGGCAGGCTTCCAGCGGTGCAGAAAAATGAAACGAGTTCCATCGGTGTTGAAAAGCAGGTGGTTAAACCAGTGCTTGGCACCCTTCATATCCTCGGTTTGTTCGCCAAATGCAGCAACCTGTGCCATGGAGAAAATCAATTTCTGGCTACCAGTGGCAAGGTCCACCTTGAAAATTCCGGAATCTTTTGGAGCCAGTTCCAACGAGGGGTCTGGCACCCCACTGTAACCATATCCCGGCCGGGTATCATTCAGCCTGCGAAAATCGGCGGCAATGGCAGTTTTTCCATCCGGGGAAATCGCATACACCGGGTGGGGAATGGTACGGATTTGTTTGCTGAACACATCCAGGACCCGACAGACATAATGCGCTTCGGGTTTATCCTCACGGTCATTCCACAAAACCTCGGTTTTAGAACCCGGCACCCATTGCAGCATGCAACCCTGTTGCCAGTTCCAAGCCTTGCTGGTGCCCAGTTTTATCCAGCGGTCATTATCCCCCAAATCCACCATGCCCACCTCAATCACATCATCCGGTTTGGGAGAGCGGTGTTGAAAGTCGACTCGCATTCCCAGCACATAACGGTTGGTGGGGTCAAACTGAAGTTTGTCGTAGTAAGCAAACCAGTGATAACCGGGTTCCTGGGTGATGGCGCGAACCTTATATCCAGGATTTTCTGCACCCCAAAGATGGTTGCCCGCCAGAAATGCTGATGACGCGACAAAAGTCCGCCTATTCATGCCATGAATTTCCATGAAATTGCTCCTTCCATCATTTTCCAGAATCTAAATGTATTCCCTGACAAGGGAGTTTGGTACAAAATTAGAGTTATTCAGATGACTGTAATGGGAATACTTGCTTCGATGGAACACAGACCGCCAAAATTTAGGTTTCGAGTGGTCATGATGACTTTTCTGGTGTTGCTTACCTTCACCACAGGAGCCACCATTGCTGTGCTTAATTTCCTGATTGAAAGCAAGCAGTCCCGAGAAGAGGGCAACAAAGTCCTCAGGCTGATTTCCGAGGACATCAACGACCTGACAAGGTTTTTGCTTCAAACCGTCAGCAATAGAACCAGGTCCATGGGAAGACTGGCTGATTCAGGGTTGCTCGATTTCAAAACCGAGTCACTTATCATCCAGGGTGGGAAACAAGTCCTGCAGTCTGACACCCATATCATCTCGATTGAAATCATCGAGCATTCCAGCGGTAACATGTTCCAAGTAACCAATGATGTTAATGATAAGTTGATTGTAACTAAAACAACGAGAGACCCAATAACCAACAAGATACAATTGCTGAAATATGATCCTGATGACCTGTTGCTGTTACATCCAAAAGTGATGCAAAGCGACTTGAAGGATCCTCGGGAAGCTGATTATTACAAGGAATTTCAGGAAAGCCGCACACCAAACTGGACGGAAGTAAGGCCCCCTTCACCCAGGTCGTTAACAACTTTCAAGCAAAGCTTCAGTTATGTTTACCCAATCATCCGGGCAGGGTCTTTTTACGGCATCATAAGCACCGAGATATCCGTGGAGGAAATCTCCAAGTACCTCCGGGCCAAAAACGACAAGATTGGCTATGGGGGCATTGCATTTGCCGTGGAACGAAAATCGGATGGCACACTGGTCGCCATCGGTACCCAGGCGGACGGTCTGGATCAATCAAACCAGAAGCTCCTTAAAGCCAGCGAAAGCTTAAACCCAAGTGTTCGGGCTTTTGAAAAACTTGTCGAGAAATACGATGCCATGGGCATCGACTCCATGAATTCGACCGAGACTTTAATTGACGAGGTAATCGCAGACAACGGCTCGGTCTGGAACATGGCATGGACCAGCATTCTGCCCGGGGAAAAGCCTTACTGGGCAATCGTCACCACCGCCCGAAGGGACCTTCTGGTTGCTGACGCATGGAATCGCTTCTGGGCCCATTTTTATTTCCTGACGACAGTGATCTTGGTGGGAGGTATCACTATTTTTCTGCTTTCCATGCGCGCTTCAAAGCCTCTTGAGGCTTTCGCCAGGGAAATGAAACTTATTGGCGAAGGCAACATCAAACCCATGCCTATTCCCAATGTTATGGTCAAGGAACTGTACGACCTTGGCGTGGGAATCGAGGAAATGAAACTGGGCCTTCTCTCTTTCCGAAAGTACATTCCCGGCGATGTCGTAAGCCAGGTGATACGGTCCCACAAAACCGCAGACCTATTTGTGGAGAAAAAAAACATCACCGTGTTTTTCTCGGACCTGCGTGATTTCACGAACATGTCGGAATCCCTGGATCCCGATATCCTGATCAGAATCCTTGGTGACCACCTGGCAATATGCACAAGGATCATCCAGAAATACCAGGGCACCATCGACAAGTTCATAGGCGATTCGGTAATGGCTTTCTGGAACGCGCCTTCCGCGGTGAAAGACCACCCCGTATATGCCTGTTTGGCCGCACTGGAATGCCAGGCCGCCATGAAGTCGTTTAACCAGGCCAACATGGCACAGGGACTTCCAAGCCTGTTCATGCGCATTGGCATCCACACCGGAGAAGCGCTGGTCGGAAATATTGGCAGCCACACCAGGCTTAATTACACCGCGGTGGGTGACACGGTGAACCTGGCTAGCAGGCTGGAGGGAACCAACAAGGAATATGGCACCAGTATCCTTATCAGTGAAAGCACCAGGAATCAGGTTACAGGCAGGATTCTTACCCGCCTGGTGGACAAGGTTGCTGTCAAAGGAAAGACAAAGCCAGGTGAAATTTATGAAGTACTGGCAACCCAGGAAGATTACTCTCCTTTGCTACGGCAGATTATAGACCTGACCCACCAGGGCAGAACCCTTTTTGAAACCCGACAGTTTGCCCAGGCCAAATTGTGCCATGAACAGCTATTGCAATGTAACCCCGATGACGGCGTTGCCCGGCTCTATGTGCAACGCTGCGAACACTATATTGCCAACCCACCACCCCCCAACTGGGATGCCATATCCCACAGGGAAACCAAGTAACCCTTCAGGTCACCCGACCCAGGTAAACATGACCCAGGTTAAATCACGCTTCAAAATACGATTTTTACTCGTAATGCTGATGATGTTTATCACGGTTGTCACGGGTGGAACCATCATTCTGGTGAACTTTTTTCTTGAGACCAAACAGGCGGAAAGTGATGTAAACGCGAAACTCCGGCTAATATCCGAGGATGTCAACAACCTTACAGAGGCATTCCTGAACCATGTTAGTGGCAGGACATTCTCGATCGGAACAATGATGGAATCATCCATCATAGATTTCAAAAAGCCCGAGCAAATCATCCATGTTGGCTTGGAGATGTTAAAAAACCAGAAAAAGTTCGCCTCCTTTCAGATGATCGATGCTGCCACCGGTTCCATGGTTTTCATAGGCAGGGATAGCGAGGAAAAAATATTCTCCAGGACAGTTTACAAGGATGAAAAAACCGGGCTCTTCCACACCATGTTGCAGGAAAACCTGAATTCCGCCGAATCCAGGCCAAGCTTGGTGGATAAAAACAGCGTGGATCCAAGGGAAAACCCCATCTACCAGGTATTCCGCGAAACCAAAACACCCGACTGGACAGAAGTAAGCCCACCGCCAGAGCATGGACACAAGGGCGCGCAGCAAACCTTTAGCTATGTTTACCCGGTCTTGAAAAACGAGGTTTTTTTGGGAATAGCCAGGATCGAGGTCGGCCTGGGGGACATTAGCAATTACCTTTCCTCCCAGGGTGCCAAGATTGGATTTGAGGGCAGCGCCTTTATCCTTGAAAGAAAACTGGATGGAAAGGTCATTGTCATTGGGCATGAAAACCATGTCCACCAGCTCCATCATTCCAATGGGGATCTGCTTCTGGCCAATGAATGCACCGACTATCGTGTGCAGGCATTACAAAAAATCCTGACCAAGTACAGCAATTCGAAATTGGATATTTTCAACATCCCCACCACCATGTCCGAGAAGGCGACCGACAAGAGGGGAAAGCTGTGGAACATCGCCTGGACAAGCGTCTTTCCAAATCAAAAACCATACTGGATTGTCGTAACAGCCGCGAGTAACGACCTTTTGATGGCCGAGGCCTACAATCATATCCTTGCCAGCGTGCTTATCCTTGGGGTGATCATCCTGGGGGGTATTTTTTTGGTTTTCATCATAGCAAGAAGGTTATCCAACCCGCTGGAACTCATCTCTGCAGATATCTTAAAAGTTGGGCAGTGGGAAATAACAGCCCGGCCAACAGATCAATATCAGGTTTTGGAAATGTTCAACCTGGCCAACGGCATCGAGGAAATGAAAACAGGACTGCTTTCCTTCAGGAAATACATTCCCGGCGATGTTGTAAGGCAGGTGGTTCACTCCAGGAAGACAGCCAAGATTTTTGTGGAGAAAAAGAACATCACGGTCTTTTTCTCGGACCTCAAGAATTTCACCTCCATGTCAGAGTCATTGGATCCGGATGTGCTTGTCTCCATCCTGGGTGAGCACCTCGCCTTTTGCAGCAGTATCATCCACAAAAACAAAGGTACCATCGATAAATTTATTGGTGATTCGGTGATGGCTTTCTGGAATGCCCCATTGACCATTGAAGATCATGCCACCATGGCGTGCAAGGCTGCGCTGGAATGCCAGATTGCCATGAATTCATTCAATAAGGCCAACCTCTCCAAGGGCCTTCCTGAAATCGTCATGCGAATTGGCATCAACACCGGCGATGCTCTGGTTGGAAATATTGGCAGTGATACCAGGCTTAATTACACCGCAGTGGGTGACACGGTGAACCTGGCCAGCAGGCTGGAGGGAACCAACAAGGAATATGGAACACTGGTTCTAATCAACGAGACCACAAACAGGGAGGTTTCAGGCAAAATACTAACCCGCCTGGTGGACAAGGTCGCTGTCAAAGGCAAGACAAAGCCCGGTGAAATCTACGAAGTACTTGCAAATGCTGAGGATGAATCACCCAAGCTGCGAAAAATCATCGATCTGACCAGCCAGGGAAGGGTCCTCTTTGAAGCCCGCCAATTTTCAAAAGCCAGGGAATGTTATGGGCAACTGCTGGAAATGAACCCTGATGATGGTGTTGCAAGGTTATACCAGCAACGCTGTGATCATTTCATGGCCAACCCACCACCCGCGGACTGGGATGCGGTTACGCACCGCGACACAAAGTAATCACCGGGCGGTTGCAGGCTTGTCCTCCACCCGAACCCGGATCTCATCCGCGTTTCCAACCAGTTCAGGCGCATACATACCCATGATCTTTGTGGGAAGAGCATGAAAAACCCCGGGAATCTCGGCACGCATGCGGTAACGCAGGCTGTGCTTGCCCCGTGCCAGCACCCTAACGAAGAAGTCCACTTTTTCATCCCGAAGTTCCATGTAAGCGCGCATGTCATTGTTACCATAACCGCTGCGTAGCTCGACAGGTTCAAAACCCGCCGCCTTGGGATCCTGAATCTGGATGTACTCGTAATCGTTTTTGCTGTCGATCTCGAGTTCAATTTCCACCAGGTCCCCGCTGACAACCTTACCAAGGTCAGGTATCTCGGTGCGTTCCCATTTTTCACCCCGCTGGTTGACCACCTGTCCTTTGGCATCCGGTGCCTTCACCTCGGTGGAGGA
>JBEGQX010000114.1:0-8681 GCA_041180805.1 Planctomycetota bacterium | reverse complement strand
CCGGAATCTTTTCGGCCCAAAGATCAAATTCAGGCAAAACTTTCGACCTTCGGCCGCTTTTTTTTGGGATCGGAATCCAAGGGATTGAATCGCTGGGTGGTTGTTTTGGCTCAAAATCCTCCCACTCCATGGATGATGCAGGATTTTAATTCCCATTTGAATGAAGCAGAAATTGAAGGCGCGATGGGTGCGGCCATTCAAATAAAAAGCACACATGATACATTAAAAAAATTCTTAAATTTGCCCTATGTGATGTGCGCTTTTCCGGTGTCGGACGCTTGGAAAAATATATCGACAAAAAAGTCTTCTGAAAAATTGATACCTATTTACTTCCATGAAGGAATTGTACATAAAGAGTTGGATTACAAAGGCAAATCTTCACCTCCTGCCATAGGTGTTATCGGCAATAATTTTTCAGGTTGGGAAAAGGTTTTTGGTGAAGAATCTTCCAGGGTTCGTTATCTGGATCTAACCATGGCAAGAAATCCTGAGTTGGTTCCAGATGCCTTGGTTGAAAAATTATTTCCAAATGTTTCCAAACAAGCTTTTAAGGTTTCCAAGGAATACCCGGGTTCCGAAGTTTATTTGATTCGTGTGGATCAAAGTAGCCCGTTAATGATGGAAGAGATTGCTGGTTTTTCAGTTGGCAATTTAAGGGCCTCGGCGTCCCTTCTTGCAAGGTACGATGAAATTGAGGCTTCACGCAGAAATTTAGATTCAGAAAATGCGGTATTACAACAGGAAAGGTCATTTTTGATTGATCAGTTTGGTGAGACGGATGAGTTGGTTAAGAGGCGCAAGGAATTTCAGGAAAGAAAAGAAAGGTGGGATTTGGCAAACAGGCAGTTGCATCAAAAAACTGTCAGTATGCTCGCAGTTGCTGATTTGGTCAAAAAACTTTCTTCCGTTAGACTTTTTCTTTTATTAGACGAACCGGGCACATTGCTCCCAATGGCTTTCAACAGTACAGTTTCCCTATATTCAAACGATATGCTTTTTAGAAAAAATCCATGGTTGATATCGGAAGGAAAAGTGCCTGAAAAATATTGGTTTGGTCCTTTTAAAGATGCAAATGAAAATGGGTGGATGGAATTTAATTCGCAGAGTTCCCAATTGTGGGAAAACGAAATCTTGCCATTGCGTATGGATCCAAAATCTAATTTGTTAAGCCAGGGGCAGGTTTTTAATATCCGGATTCGATGGTCTGAAGTCGCCGATATGTTGACAAGAAGTGATGATAATGGTTCATGGATATCGAAAACAAACTTGAATCTTTTTTTGCTGAAAAAAGTGATGCCATTAAATGGAAGATCAAAGCAAGATGAATTCGTTCCTTTGATTGAAACTGGGGAAAAGCCTTATTGTTTGCTTAGGGATGGAAACAGGGTTATTTTCGAGCAACAAATAGTTTTTAATGTGAAGGAAGCGGGCGAATTTTACCTGGCTATCAAGGGTAAAGTTGAGCAAAGACAAAGCCTAAGTCCGCTGGATGCCCATCGTGTTGGGGAGATTCGTCCGGAAATATTAGTGGAAAAATTAATGATAAATGCAAACTAATACATCAGATTAATTCTTCTGAATCCTTGGTGGAACCCAGAAGAAAAGATAGAATAAAAGGATTAATTTATTGGGTTCGGTTTGGGGAATAATTTGAAGGCCATCCTAAGCGATATTCATGGAAATCTTACAGCCCTCGAGGCGGTGCTGAAAGATATTGAGTCTCAAGGCATCAAGGAGATTTATTGTCTGGGTGATGTGATTGGTTATGGCCCCAACCCGTGTGAATGCGTCGACTTAATCATGAATTCAAAAGTGGTTCTGTTGGGAAATCATGATCAAGGCGCGCTTTTCGACCCAGATGGTTTTAATCCCAGTGCTGAAATGGCAATTTTCTGGACCAGGAAGCAAATTGAAGAAAGCCCGGACCCTGAGGCACGATCCAAGCGTTGGGATTTTCTTTCTTCTCGTCCTCGGTTTCATCGCGAAGGTGAATATCTTTTTGTGCATGGTTCTGCAAGGAACCCCTTGAATGAGTATGTTTTTCCGGAAGATATTTACAACCACAGGAAAATGGAAAGAATTTTCTCCATGGTTGAAAAATATTGCTTCCAGGGGCACACTCATGTTCCAGGCATATTTGTGGAGCAGCAACCCGGAGAGAATTTTCATTTTTCCAGTCCAGAAGACTTAAACCATAAATACACCTTGGATCAACGTAAAACACTTTGCAATGTTGGTTCCGTGGGGCAACCCAGGGACAATAATCCAAAGTCTTGTTATGTGATTCTTGATAATCAGACCATTCATTACCGCCGAATAGCTTATAACATTGAAGCGACCGCAAAAAAAATATACTCTATTCCAGAGTTGCAGAATTTCCTTGGGGAACGGCTTTTTGAGGGTAGATAAGCTCCCCTGTCTTCTTTTAATTGATCCATTGGCCTTAATATGAAATCAAATAAGAATTTCCTGTTTTTCTTTACAGCTTCATTTTTGTTGTTTGCTGGTTGGCTTCAACTTAAAGAAACCATTTGGCCAACTCCTAAGAAAGCACCCACGGAAAATACCCAGGTTGAGGAAAAAGTTGGACCGGAAAAAGTAGCCTCTAATGATTCCAAGGATGCTGCTGCTGGTTTTCCGTACCAAGAGAAAGGTAAATTAATCAAAATTGGAACTGCCGAAAAGGGTACACCCTATCACTTGGGGGTAACTCTCGATTCCGTAGGAGCTTGTGTTAGGGAGGTGGTACTTAATAAATTTCAGCATTCCGACCATATGGGAATTCCAGTTTGGGAAGATGCCGGTAAGAAACAACCCAAGAAGTTGCAACTCATGCCATTGAATTCCTCATGGCACTCGGGGGCGAATTTTTTGTTCCACTTTGATGAGAAAGATCAGGTGGGAGATCAGCCTCTTGATTTGCTATCCAATGTGGAATGGAAGTGTGAAAGTGGCGTTTCCGAGGTTGATAAACCTGATGGAGGCAAATTACAAAGAGTCGAATTTGAAACTCAGGTTGGGAATCTAAAGATCCGAAAGATTTATTCCCTTCGGCAAAAAGAATATCATCTTGGGTTGGAATTGCAGTTCTCCATTGTTTCCGGGGATGTACCCTCTAGTTTCAGATACCAATTAACAGGCAGCTCCGGTCTACCCATAGAAGGTCAGTGGTACACAAATACCTTTCGGAATGCGCTTGTTGCCCAGGTGGATGAGAGAAAAAACATATATCGGGATCTGCAAGATGCCAGGCAGATAGCAAACTGGTTTGGCGGAAGCGAATTGATGCAAAACGCAAGTCTGGGGCACTGGTTTCGGTATGCAGGTGTGGCAGTTCAGTACTTCGCTTCCATGGTGGTGGTTGATGATGAGCAGCAGGATCAAAAGATTATCGAAAAAGTTCGGCCCACTCTGGAGCTGGCTTCTTATCGGGGTATGGTACTTAGGGTCGATAAGTCGAAACTTCAATTTACAATCCGTAATCAGCAGGAAGAAGCGTCATTTTGGTTTTCAAATTCGGAGCAAATGAAGGGATTCGAGAACCTGCTTCTTCCCGGAGCAAGGGTTTCCATTCAATATCGTCATGTCGCATCACCCGATAGGGTTCCGTATCATGTCGTTGCCAAAGTGACAAAGGAAATGGATGGCCAGCCTTTATTCGATAATGATGTCACAGTTCGATTAACATCAAAAATATTTCAGGTGAATCCTGGGAAAACAGTAAGTCACAAATATTTACTATACCACGGGCCTGTAAAAGCAGCGTTGCTAGGCGATTTTTCTGGGGAGGAATCTGTAAACCCAGATCAGGTTGCCCGGTACGTTTCAAGACTGGGTTTAAACACTCTTACCGACTATCCTTCCCCGGGTTGGATAGGTTCTTTTTGTAGTTCCATTTTTTGGACAGATTTGCTTATCAAATGCACAAACCTTATGCATTGGGTTTTGTGGAAGATTTATCTTGTAATTCCTAACTTTGGAATCTGCATCATACTTCTGACAGTTCTTGTCAGGGGAATGATGTTTCCATTAAGCCGTAAACAGGCATTGATGACCATTAAAATGCAGCAAATTGCCCCGGAACTTAAGAAGCTACAGGAAAAATTCAAGGAAGACAAACAAGGGCTTGGTGTGGCTCAGATGGAACTTTACAGGAAACATGGTGTAAATCCCTTTGGCACCTGCTGGGTTGTATTAATTCAGATGCCAATTTTTATGGGGCTTTACTTTTCCCTTCAGGAAAGTATCCATTTCCGTCTCGCACCTTTTTGGCCTTCTTGGATTATCAATCTTGCTGCACCAGATATGCTCTTAAAATGGGGTGAATCCATCCCGTTCATTAGCAGGCCTGAGGACTACGGCGGATTTCTCTACCTTGGACCTTATTTTAATCTTCTTCCCATTTTTGCGATAACTTTGATGATCGTTCAGCAAAAAATGTTTACCCCGCCCCCTACTGATGAACAGCAGGAGGCCCAGCAGAAAATGATGACTTACATGATGGTTTTCATGGGGTTAATGTTTTATAAAGTTGCGGCGGGGTTATGTATTTATTTTATTGCAAGCAGTTTGTGGGGGTTGGCGGAAAGAAGGCTTTTACCAAAATCCCAACTTGTCTTGGCTGGAGCGCCAGTCAACAGTCCTGTTTTGGAAAATAAGAAATCAGGTAAGAGAGAAAATAAAAGTCCTGCAACCAATCCTTCCAAGGGTGGTGGACTTCTTCAAAGGCTAAAAGACTGGGTGGAAGAGGTACAAAAGCAGGCGGAGAAAAAGTAATCGGCATGGGTTTTTGCCTTGAAAAAAGAGATTCATCTTACGCAGGACTCGATTTGTGCCTTAGCCACCCCTGTTGGTTCTGGTTGCAGGGGCGTAGTGAGAATTACAGGGCCGGATACCCTTCGTTTGCTTGAAAAAATTCCCGGGCTGGAAATACCACAAATCGATTCGTCTAAGAAAACCTCGCATTCTTTAAAATTGATGTTTGGAAATGGCTTGGGTTTGGTGTGCAGAGCTTTGGTCTGGCATGGTTCGTCATCCTACACCGGCCAGAATGTCGTAGAACTGCATCTTGTGAATAACTCGTTTATTTTGGACAAAGTAATTGGATGGCTTATATCCGCGGGATTCCGGAAAGCAATTCCTGGGGAATTTACTCTAAGGGCTTTTCTTTCGGGGAAAATTGATTTCACCCAAGTGGATGCAATTCACCAGATTATTGAAGCTGAAAGTTTTACCGACCTTGAAAAGGCATTGGGGAAACTCGGAGGAGGAATTGTGAATCCTCTTAAAGTTCTCAAGGATGATTTGGTGAATATGCTTGCTGATATTGAGGCCAACCTTGATTTTAGCCAGGAGGATATTCAATTTATTGCTAATGATGAGGTGGTAAGAAGGCTTTCCGGGTTGCTTGCCCAAGTAATCAATATTCATCGAAAAATGACCGGGCGATCCGAAAGAAAAAAAGTTTTCAAGGTTTTACTTGCAGGTGTTCCCAACTCGGGGAAATCTTCCCTTATGAATGCCCTTACTGGTGAGGTGGCTTCTCTAGTAAGCGCTGTGGAGGGTACTACCAGGGATTATGTTGTGAAAAGGTTGGCTTGGAAGGGTTTTGAGTTTGATTTGGTGGATGCCCCAGGTTGGGAAAAACCCAGAGATGACATTGAAAATGATGCCCAGAAATTACTTGTTGAGGAATTAAAACAGGCTGACCTGATTGTTGCCTGTTCATGTGAAAGTGATTGTTCTTGGGCGGAGCATTTTTTGAAAAGTTATCCAGCCAAGCTGGTTCATGTTGCCACTAAAACGGATGTTTACAGTCCTTTGCCAGGAGTATTGGCGACAAGTGCTCTTAATAAAGCTGGGCTAATGAACTTGAAAAACCGAATTGTGGAGGAGTTGGCTGATTTGGGGGGGCAGCAGTTTTCTCCGTTGGCGCATCTTGAGGGGCTTTGTGCAAAGGTTGTTGAATCCTTAAAAAGAGCCCATCAGTCTGCAATTTTCCAGGAGCCATTGGAAATGCTTGCATTGGATTTACGAGAATCTATTCAATTCCTTGGTGAAATAACCGGTCAGGTATTCACGGAAGACCTGCTGGACAGAATGTTTAGTCGGTTTTGCGTGGGAAAGTAGGAATCGATAAATTCTTCCTTGGGCTTAAGCATTTTGGTAAGCTATACTTCCGGCTTGGAAGATCATGATGCTTCCACTTTATTAGGGGTTAAGGAATGTCCTATCAGCATCCATTCACACGTCATAAAACACGCGAAGTTTCCATTGGTGGCAAGGTTATTGGGGGTAATAACCCAATTTTGGTTCAATCCATGACCACCCCGGATACACACCTGGTTGATGAAGTTGTCGCCCAGATACACAAACTTGAAGAAGCTGGATGCGAATTAGTAAGAGTTACGGTGCCAAAGCCAGAGGATGCCGGTGCTTTGGGAGAAATTCGCAAGCGAATTGGCATTCCGCTTATTTGTGATATTCATTTTGATTACAAAATGGCGTTAAAGGCCATGGACCACCCTGTGGATAAAATTCGAATCAACCCTGGGAACATAGGTGGAATTGATCGGTATCGTCAGGTACTGCAAAAGGCTCGTGAGCGCGGGTTGCCAATTCGGATTGGTGTTAATGCCGGTAGCCTTGAGAAAGACCTTGTGGAAAAATATGGATTTCCCTGCCCGCCCGCCATGGTTGAAAGTGCATTGAAATATCTGGAAATTGCTGAATCTGAGGGTGTAAGGAACATAGTGGTTTCCCTTAAATCTAGTGATGTTCTCACCGCGGTGGAAGCTTACAGGTTGTTTGCGAAGCAGGCGGATTACCCAACCCACATTGGAATCACCGAGGCTGGCAAACCTCCTTACGCGGTTACTAAATCCGCTTGCGGTCTGGCTCCACTTCTTCTTGATGGAATTGGTGATACCATTCGCATAAGCCTTTTGGGAGATCCTGTTCCTGAAATACAGGCTGCCTACGACATACTTCAAGCAACTCAACGAAGGGTAAGAAAACCAGAATTGATAGCTTGTCCCACTTGTGGAAGGCTTGAGATAGATCTCGAGGGCATCATTGCACAGGTGGAAAAACGGCTTGCGGGTAAGAAAACAGCGATAAAAATAAGTATTTTAGGTTGTGTCGTGAATGGTCCTGGTGAAGCCAGGGAAGCCGATCTTGGAATAGCCGCTGGGAAAGGGAAAGGCGTCATTTTCAAGCGGGGTGAAATCGTTCGCCATGTGCTTGAAAGTGAAATGGTGGATGCGTTGATGGAAGAGATTGCCAAATGGGAGGTTGAAGAGGCGTCCGCTGGAAATCTAAAGCAAGAAAAAGGGCTGGGGGCACCTGAGAAAAAAATGGCCCTTCCAGTGTTAAAGTGATACCCAACCTGTTCGTCATCTTGAATGGTGCCAATCATGTCAATTCAATTTTCCTGTAATGCTTGCAAGAAGCGTTTTAAGGCTGATGAAAAATATGCAGGAAAAACCGTTGCATGCCCCGGATGCAAAAAGCCCGTAAAAATACCATCTGATCAGCCTGCTGCTGAAATCCCTTCAGCCAAGTTGCCTACCGAAACTGAAAAAACTTCAAATCAAGTACCTCAGCAGGATGTTGATTCTCTAATTGCAAGTGCCCTCGAAGATCCTAAACAGGAAGCGGTTGCTGTAACGACAATTGAGTTTCAGTGTCCTTTCTGCGAGGAAAATCTTTCCGTGGGAATGGATCTTGGGGGCAAACAGACCCCCTGCTCTTCCTGTCGAAGGATTGTAAAAGTCCCGATGCCGGAAAAAAAATCCGGTCCGGATTGGAAACAGCAGGGCCCCAAGCGACCTCTTGGAGCAATGCGACCTCAGGAACCCGAGTTGGAGGGAACTTGGAATTCCTCGATGGATAATGTTTCCCGGGAATCTTTGCTTGAAGCCGGTGCCATTGTTCAGAAGAAAATTCCATTAACACTTTCCCAAAAAATAACCCGGGCCGCCATTGTCGTTTTTGCAATATTGTTTGTTGTGTTTGGTTATCGGTGGTTTAGGGAAACTAGGTCCCAATCTGCCTTGGGATCGCAAATGCTTGCCATTGAAAACGGAATCAAATCTGGGGATTTGGCTAATTTGAACGGGGAGGCTCGGGCGATTCTCTTGGGTGACTTGGCAATGCTGAAAAACCTTTACATTAAAGAAGCAACCCCTGCCAAAGGCAAAAAAGGGTTGCAATCAGCCATGGCTGCTTTGGATTCCAAAACTGGGTCGCGTATTGACAAAGATCTGGCATTGAGGGAGTTGTCGAAGCAAATAATTTTTCTCGGTGGTAACAAAGAAGAGGAAAAAGAAGGAAAAAAAATAAAGTGGGATGAAGTACAAAAATTTTTGAAACAACCTTTGGATGGATTTTCCCTGCCAGAACTGAAACTTCTGGCTTTACAGGATAGCTGTTCTTATTTCATTTCCAGAGGTGAATCGGCCCGAGCGGTTGCGTTTTTGTCCCAGGTTATGTCTGGGGCCAGTCTCGGTGGTGAAAAGCGCTACGATGAAGTTTCCGAGGCTGAGGCATTTCTAGCTTTGGAACTATTGAAGGCCCAAAAAACCGAGGAGGCTAAGCCGGTAGTTGAGCGAATTCGAGCAAGATATTCTCAAGGAGGGAATCTTCCTCTTTCCCCTGCCTCGGCAACGTTGTTTACTCTT
>JBEGQX010000113.1:0-47453 GCA_041180805.1 Planctomycetota bacterium | reverse complement strand
ATAAACAACTCCCACCGAACCAACCTTTCCAACCCTGCGAAGAACTACCTGCCGCTGACCATCCTGGGGGGGTTCTTCCGTGTAAGTCGATGGCAGTGGTATGGCTGGAGTCTGGATGTTGCCAAAATACTTCGCTATTAACTGAAGGGCCTGATCTTTTTGAAATTTACCAGCCACCACAAGCATGATGTTATCGACCCGGTAATACTTTTTGTAAAAGGCCTGCAGTTGTTCGATGGGAACTCTCTCAATATCAGCCCGGTTTCCAATGGTTGACTTGCCATAATTATGCCACTCAAACGCTGCTGATATCATGCGTTGGCTGAGGATGCGCTCCGGGTCATTTTCCCCCCGTTCAAATTCATTCCTTACTACTGTCATTTCGGAAGCCAGGTCTTCCCTGCGAATCAGGCTGTTAAAAAGGCGGTCTGCTTCCAGCCGGATTGCAAATTCAAGATTGTCTCCATCGGCAGGAAGGGTTTCAAAGTAATTGGTCCTGTCAACCCAGGTGGTTCCATTCATGATGGCCCCACGATCCTTTAAAACCTTGGGTATGTCCGGGTGCTGTTTGGTTCCCTTGAAAACCATGTGTTCCAGCAGGTGCGCCATACCGGCTTCGCCATAACCTTCATGACGAGAGCCTACAAAAACCGTTGCATTAACCGTAACCTTGGATGTGGATGGGTCTGGATAGAGAAGAACCTTAAGACCGTTTTTCATGCGGTACTCGGTTATGTTCTCTATGGTTGCAACTTCCTGAAAACCATTATTTTGCGCTGAGGTGGTATTTGCAAATAAGTGGACAATAACGAGAAAGGCAAATGACTTTTCCAGAAAGGCCTTGTTCATTCCAAGCTCCTGAATTAATTGTGATGGTTTGATTACCAATCAACTCAGGATATTAGGATTCTTTGACCCAAATAACAACAGGAAACCTTGTAGGCAGCATTTTGGTGAGCAATTCAAATGGCAGATTATTTTTTGCTGCCCGGGGAACCACCCTTATTGGTTGTGCTCTTTCCGTTTGGAGAGTTGTAGGTGCCTGTGGAAATGATAAAGGTTGGTATCAGCTTGGAACCTGTTTTGCTTTTAGCCATGTTAATGGTGACGATATGCCCGGCTTGTATTTCCTCCGGTTTGGCTTCGTAACCCGGAAGGCTGGAATCACCTTTCATCGCTTTAAGTTCCTCGGATGAATAACGCTTGATGTTTCCTTTGTCATCAAAGCCGGTTCCGGGTTCTTTGGAGCGAAATTTGGTGGAATCATCGAGAGGGATTTCAAGTTCCTTCCAATCCACAACAACTTTATGAGTGCGGAGGTATTCCATTTGTTGCTGCATGATTTTTTTGTTTTGCTGAGCCTGGATTGCCTGTGGGCTTTGCTTGCCTTTGTTATTGTTATTTTTGTTAGTTTTGTTGTTGTTATTGTTATTTGGCTTGTCATTATCCTTTTTATTGTCGTCTTTTTTTTCAATGTGTTGATAAGGGATTTCTATAACGATTGATTTGCCATTAGGCGGTGATTTTACTTTGCCTTCAATCAACCCGGGACCAACCTGAGAAAATGGTATTCGGTCGTTTTTGCCATCATCCCCTTTTTTCTTTTTGTCATCCGCCCCTGAGGCTGGAAGGATTATGACGAAAAGCAAAGTCATTAAAAGGCCAAACGATCTCTTAAACATGATCTAACCCCAAGCTCAAATGCTTATTCCTGATACCTATTTGTACACTATTTAGGGGAAAAAGTTTCGAAAAAACCTTTATTTTCTGGCAGCCATGCTTTTGCCAGCCAAATAACCAGTACTCCATGCGGCTTGAAAATTGTAACCTCCAATTGGTCCATCCAGATCGATAATTTCACCGGCTAAGAAAAGTCCCTTGGTGCACTTGCTTTCCATCGTTTTGGAATCCACCTCGTTTAAGGGGATACCTCCGCTGGTAACCTCTGCTTTTGCGTAACCAAGTGTGCCGTTAATTTCCAATCTGCATGATTTAAGGGCCGTACAGATTTTTTGACGTTCTTCTCGTGTGATTCCCACACATTTTCTATCGGAAGCCAGTCCGATGTGAACCGTTAAATGTTCCGCCAGCCTTCGTGGCACCAGGTTGCTCAAGGCGACCGAAAGGAGTTTTTTTCCGTCGGTACTGGCTAAGTCACTGATTTTTTTTGTTAATTCCTCGATTTTCAAATCGGGCACATAATCTAGCATCAAATGGCAGTCTTTGTAGGTATCCGAATGAGTGATTGCCTTGCTGACATTAAGGATGACAGGTCCACTAAGTCCAAAATGTGTGAAAAGTAGTGATCCTCGATCTTTAAGTGGGGGCAAATCAGGGCTGAAGGCAGTTACGAGGACATCTGGGATGGTAATTCCGCTCAGATCTTTTACCCAGGGTTCTTTGCAATTTAATGGGGCTAAGGCCGGGAATGTTTTTGTGATAGTGTGTCCGAACTGTTTCGCGAATCCATAGCCATCACCTGTGGTTCCGCAACCAGGGAAAGAAAGGCCTCCGGTGGTTATTAGAACATGATTTCCCTGATAAGTTTGCCGGGGAGTTTTGACATGAAACAGATCATTTTCCTTATGAATTTCAATGACAGGTTCTTCCAAATAAAGTTTTGCCCCTGCGCCATGCAAGCGGTTTACCAAAGCTGTCAGTACATCAAGAGCTTTGTTGCTTTGGGGAAAAACCTTGCCGGTTTCCTCAACTTTTGTGGGCACACCAGATTGGTGAAAAAAATCCAAAGTGTTTTCAACACTGAAGGTTGCCAGGGGAGAATGTAAAAATTTGCCTTGCTTGCCGTAAGCTTTGATGATTCCGAGATTATCTGTGTCGTGAGTGATGTTGCAACGCGTGCCACCAGACATAAGAATTTTGACGCCAGGTTTCCTGTTTTTTTCCAAAACCAGCACTTTGGCCCCGTGTGTTGCAGCACTAATGCCGGCCATTAAGCCCGCAGCACCTGCTCCCACAATAATTCCATTCCACAAGGTGGTGGTTTCAGAATTGTTTTCCAGTTTACTTTCCCTTTAAATCGGCAGGTTTCCACCCGATGGTGGCTAGTGACTGGCTTAGGAAATCATCCCCTAGCTTTTGAACCATTTCATCGACATTGGCCATGGTTGTTTGCCAGGAATCCTTGGTTTCTCCGGTTCCCCGGGGTGGCGTGCACACTTCCAGGTAAATCTTGGCCTTTGGCTCGGTGCCACTTGGGCGTAAAGTAAGCTTTGCCGTTTCACCGCACGAAAAGACCAGAACATTCCTGGATGCAAGATCGGTGTTGCCTTTAATGGGGCCAAGTTTTCCAGTAGTATCTTGAAAATCTTTGAAACTTGTGACCTGCAATCCGCCAATTGTTTTGGGTGGATTGCTGCGAAGTTGCTGAAGCATCTTTAGCATCAGGGTTTTTCCCTCAATACCCGGAAGTGCTATGGGAATTCCAACATTTCGAAAATAGCCAAATTTCTCGAACATACCATTTAAATACTGGAGGGGTGTTTTGCCATTTCGTTGTTGTTCCAGGCACCATTCCGCGAATATTAGTGCGGCAATTCCGGCATCTTTGTCTCGAATTTTATCTGTTGCAAGAATCCCGTGGCTTTCCTCTGTAGCTATGATGAAATCTTCTGGAGTTCCATAAATCTCTTCGTACTGTCCGGCAGATTCAAGTTTCCAAAGCACATCAGCAACATATTTGAAACCCACCAGCAGATCATCGATAACTCTTACTTTGAAATGGCGGGAAATTCTGGAAATCATTCCCGTGGTAACCTCGGTTTTTACCACAATCGCGGAACCAGGAAGTCGTCCCTGCTTCGCAAGCATTTCCAACTTAAAACAGGTGCAAACAGCGGCAATTTCATTACCGTTTACGTAGCGCCAGCCACCTTGGTCATCTGGAATCATGGCGCCAAGACGGTCGGCATCCGGGTCCGTGGCCAATAGCACATTTGCCTGGTTCTCGCGGGCTGTAAGTTCCGCCCTATCCAAAGATTCAGGGATTTCAGGGTTCGGAGTTTTTGTGACATTGGGAAATTGGCCGTCAGGTGTCATTTGGGATTGAACACCAATAACCTGGAATCCCCTTTTTTGGAGTATTTCCATAGAGGTCATAGATCCAACACCATGCAGGGGAGAGAAAACCACCTTGAAGTTTTCATTTCGTGGAGCAGGAATCAAGCTTTGTGACAGGCATACTCGAATATATTCCTCATGGGCTTCCGGAGGAATAAACTGAATCAATCCTTTGCGAATGGCATCTTGGATGGGAATGCTGCGGATTTCTTTCACCTGATCCACAATATCCGCCATAATTTGATCTTCTGGGGCTACTGGTTGTCCACCTCTTTCATCGTAAAACTTTCCACCATTGTCATCCGGGGGGTTATGCGATGCGGAAACATTTAATCCGCCCTGTGCTTTAAGAAAACGAATGGTGATGGATAATTCCGGAGTGGCAATGAAATGCTTGCTTTCCAATGGAAGAATCCATGCGGTTATGCCATTTGCCGCATAAACTTGGGCAGCGTAAGTGGATAGATCTTTTGAGGAAAGGTTTAAAGCAGGGTTGGGGAGGGAAGGGCAGTATTGTTTTCGTTTATCCTGAAAACAGCGTACATCGTAAGCGAGCGCAACCTGGATCTTGCTTCCCGGGAATTTTTGTTTCAGATACTCACTGTGTCCTTGTACAGAGGCGCCCAGGGTCCACAAATTCATACGGTTGGGGCCAATCCCAACGGGGCCTCTTCTGCCACCGGTGCCAAAGGGCAGAATTTGACAAAACCTGTCAAGTAATCCGGCCCAATTCTTTTGATCAATAAGCCATTCAATTTGGGGTTGGTACCCTTTGAATTCGTTGCTGTTTAGCCATAGTTCCAAGTTATGGATGGCTTGTTCTTTCAAAGACTGAGGGGCTTCAAGGGCTAAAATTGCAGATTTTGCTTCAGTTGATATCATGCTAAGTTTCTTTCTTTATCCGTTGCGCCTACTGGAAAATATTCTATTCCTTGAAACAATAAACATAGATAGTTTGCGAGATTTAAGCAAACGCAACATGGATTGTGCAACTTCAGACCGAAATAAATATGAATCCAAATCTTGAATACACCTTTGATGTCGTTGTTGTGGGTGGTGGGCACTCCGGTATTGAGGCTGCTTTGGCTTCAGCCCGGATGGGTATGAAAACCGCTTTATTAACGATGAGTGCCGAGACTGTGGGGTTGATGAGCTGTAACCCCGCAATTGGCGGTATTGCCAAGGGGCAAATTGTTAGAGAAATTGACGCCTTGGGCGGTGAGATGGGTAAATTGATTGATGCCACCGCAATTCAGTTTCGCATGCTAAACAGGGCCAAGGGGCCGGCCATGCATTCCCCAAGGGCCCAGGCAGATAAAAAACAGTATCAAACCCTTGCTAAATGGACCGTGGAACGGCAGGAGGGGCTTTCCCTGCGCCAGGAAATGGTTGAAAACCTGATATTGGAAGAACCAGGTGACTCTAGTTACAGACGAAAACTTACCGGGGTTATTTGTTCTGGTGGAACTGTATACCATGCGCGTGCCGTTATTCTAACCACCGGCACTTTTTTAAAAGCCGTGATGCATACCGGCGAAGCCAAGGCCCGCGGAGGCCGGGGTGGCGAGGGGTCTGCAGAAACATTGAGTGAAAGTCTTTTGTCTTGCGGTTTTGAGTTGGCAAGGTTCAAGACAGGTACGCCTTGCAGGCTTAATGGAAGAACCATTGATTTCTCCAAGACGGAGATTCAGCCGGGGGACGATGACCCAAGGCCGTTTAGTTTTTCCACGGCCAAAATCACACAGGAGCAGATGCCTTGCCATATCACTTACACCAATCAGGAGGTGCATGATTTAATTCGCAAGAATCTGCATCGTGCTCCGATGTATTCCGGTCAGATTTCCAGCCGGGGCCCGCGTTATTGTCCATCTGTGGAAGATAAGATAGTGCGTTTTGCGGATAAAGACAGGCATCAGATTTTTTTGGAACCTGAGGGCCGGTCTACCCTTGAGTATTATTGCAATGGAATTAGCACCAGCCTTCCGAAAGATGTCCAGCAGGGGATGTTAAGATTGATTCCCGGTTTGGAGAACGCTGAGGTTATTCGCTGGGGCTATGCGGTTGAGTATGACTTTTCTCCACCCACGCAGCTTCATGTGACTATGGAGACTAAGTATGTCGAGGGCCTTTATTTTGCTGGTCAAATTAATGGTACGACTGGATATGAGGAAGCTGCTGCGCAAGGATTGATAGCCGGGATGAACGCTGCCCTTAAAGTGAAAGGTTGTGAGCCTTTTGTTATAGATCGGAGTATGGCGTACATTGGTGTGATGATCGATGATTTGGTGACCAAGGGGGTGGATGAACCCTACCGAATGTTTACTAGCCGGGCTGAGTACCGTTTGCAATTGCGACATGACAACGCTGATAGAAGATTGACTCCGCTTGGTTACAAAGCGGGTTTGATTGGTCAGGATGCCTGGCAGAGATTGCAGGAAAAAGAGGAAAAGCTTGCAAGTGCCTCAGAGTTTTTACGCCGTCAATTTGTTGAACACGTAAGTTTGGAGCAATGGTTGAGAAGACATGATGTGGATCTGTTGCAAATTCAAGCCATGGTTAGGGAGAAGTTGGGTTTGGAATTCGAGTTGGCTGCAGAAGTTGCCGAACAGTTGGAGTTGGAGGTGAAATATGCTGGTTATATTCATCGACAAGCGGAACAAATAGAACGGTTCCAAAAATTAGAATCGAAGATGATCCCTTTGAATTTTGATTTTTTAAGTATCAACCAGTTAAGGCGCGAAGCCCGCGAAAAGTTTCATCAGATTCGCCCAACCAGCATTGGCCAGGCAGGGAGAATTAGTGGAATTAGCCCTGCGGACATAGCGGTTTTGTTGATGATTTTGAGGTGATTATTCTTAAATTGTTTTATTGTAATGGTTTACGCAATAATTAAATGCTTAATTTGTGGAGTTGCTAAAATCTTCTTATTTGTTAAAATCATCATATATTGCCTAAATTGCCTTCTTGAAGTTGAGGTTTAGGTTAAAAGAAGCCATCAAAGGCGGGTGGGGAAAATCCCACCTTGCACCAAAATGGTGATTCATGGTAAGCATGATACACAATGGAAGGCTGGTGAAAATCCAGCGCCTGATTTGTTGTGTTCAGAATTAAGATGACGAATCAAGGAAGATTTTGAACAAGTCATTGTCTTGCGTCGAGACAACCAATTGTTCATGCGAAGCTGGCAAGCTGGTGCCAGGAAGGACACAGGATCATGAAAACTGTTTTTACCACTGGTGAGGCTGCAAAGATTTGTAAGGTCAGCCAACAAACCATTATTCGTTGCTTTGACAACGGTCAACTCAAGGGATTCAGGGTTCCTGGGTCTCGTTTTCGAAGGATTCCACGTGAAGCTTTGTATAAATTCATGAAGGACAATGGTATCCCTACGGATGCACTGGAAAGTGGGAAGAGAAAAGTCCTGCTGGTTGACGATGATCATGAATTGGTTGAATTGATGCACAAGGTTCTCGAAGAAGATGGTCGCTTCGAGGTTCGAATTGCAACCAACGGTTTTGATGCGGGAATGATGGTTAAGGAATACCGTCCTGACATTATTGTTCTTGATGTGATGTTGCCGGATATCAATGGCAAGGAAGTTTGCCATAGGGTTCGCGCAGACAATACGCTGGAAGAAGTTCGAATTCTTTGCATCAGCGGTATGATTGAAGAAGATAAGATTCAGGAGCTTCGTCTGGCCGGTGCGGATGATTTTCTCAACAAGCCTTTTGAAATTGAGGAACTCATTGATCGTATGTGCCAGTTGATGGAAATTGAGTCTGGTTCAGCGACACCTGCTTAATTTCTGTTTTGTAAATTCATGGGCGGGTAATATTTGTGCCCGCCCATTCTCTTTCCTATCTAGCTTGTGGGGTGGCAACCGTGAGAAACACGGCCGAGCATGGAAGTTCGGCAATGGCTCTCGTTCCAGTTGGAGTCGAGGGGTTGTTTTCTTCCATGGTTCCCTCTGTGGGTTCAATATTTTCCCTGTGTGGTTTGAATGACCCTGCTATTTGGGGAAAAGTTCGAAATGATCCCGCGGTTGTTCTGGCGTTTTTGCAATTTAAATCTATCGGTTATCTAGATAATCCTTCCAGGGAATTTCAACAGGTTTATCCCTCTGTTGTGGCGTTCTTTTCGCGTTGGATTCAAAAGTCCCTTGGAAATCAGGTAATAAGTCCTTTTGTGGGAATAAAAGATTGCCTGACCATTGCCAAATCATGTCATGAATTGGCAGAATTGTCTGGTTCTGTTGACCCGGACATAGCCTGGATTGCTGGTTTGTTGGGTGATATGGATTTGCTATTTGGTACCCAGGGGAAATCGCAGGAGCTTGCCTGGGATTACAATCTGCCTGTTTGGTTGAGGATAGTGAACGGTTTGTGGAGGCCTCAGGGGTTTCAAATCGCTTTGGATGCTGGTATTAATCCATCGTTGTTGTATGTGTTGTCACTCGCAAGAGATAAGAAAGCTTTCATTCCTGCAGCGGCTCTTAAGCAAATAAAAAATTTGCAAATACTTCAAGCCGTGAGCTTTGAGACAATCAACAAAAAGTCTTTGTCATTTGCATCGGAAATTTGCTCGGCACATTTGAAAATGCAGGAAAGTCATGCTCCGTTTTTGCTGGAAATGCTTTCCCAGCGAAGTTGCATATCCCGCCTGCATAATTCCATTGATTCTCTCCGTGGCGAGATTAATTTTTACATTCAAGGAATGCAAAATCATATAGCAGCCGAAGAGGAGAAACTGTTGGATCGTAAATTACGATCACTCGCTGAGTTGGCGGCTGGAGCTGGGCATGAAATCAATAATCCGCTTGCGGTCATTCAGGGGAATGCGCAGTTTTTGATGGCAAAACTTGACGATATTGAAATGGATGATGCAGGCGTGGATTATCGTTCACCCTTGCAGAGCATAATCAGACAAGCTCGAAGAATTAATGAGTTGATCAGGGGGCTAATGCATTTTGCCAGGCCATTGCCTCCAAGCAGGGTACAAGCAACTGCACGGGATGTCCTTTTGCCCTTGATCGACAAACTTTCTGGTTGGGCTTTGGATCATAAGGTTCGCATAGAGTTTGTGCAGGATAAGGATGCAAATGTTCCCCTGTTTGCGGATTTGGAACAGTCCAGGATTGCCGTGGAAGCACTGGCGCGAAACGCCATTGAAGCTGCGGGCATTGGTGGATGGGTTCGCGTACTTACTCTAAAAAGCTCTGAAAATCTCGAAATTATTGTCGAAGATAGCGGTCCTGGTGTGCACCCTGATGTTGTGGAGCATTTGTTTGATCCATTTTATTCTGGAAGACCGGCTGGCCGTGGCAAAGGATTGGGGCTTTCTTTGGCTTGGAAGTTTGCCAAAGCCAACCAAGGTAGGGTTGAATTTCGGCAAAAACAGGTAGATCAACCCACCAGGTTCACCTTGTTTTTACCAAGCAGGGATTTACTGAATATTTCGGAAACACCTGTGCCTGTCGCAGCCTGACCTTCGATTGTGGGGTTGCTTTGATTGAAAATATTAAACAAATATCAGTGAACTCACGCGCTTATTCTTCCTCGGAATTTAAACTAGAAACCGGGGTAATATTAGTTGAGCCTTGGATGCCTTTTGAGGTATCACAAAAAGAAATAGAAACTCTGCGATCACAGCGCATATCTGGCTTTTTTCATAAGAATATAAGTTTCAATTGTTCCACGGGGAAAATAATTGGGTCTTCAGATGACAGGCTCGGAGCCATATTCCCAAAAATTGAAAGCCATTGGTTTGAAAAAATTCAGTTCGCGCTTCCGGGTTATTCTTCATTCATTAAGCCCTGGCGAATTGTTTTAAATAATAGTGAAGCTGCAACCAGAAAAATAAGGTTGGAATCCAGGGACGATTTATTGCACTTTGATATTCCACCACAAAGCTTGGGGAAAGAAAAATACCGCCTACTCAAATGTGCGGTGAATCTTGCTGAGGATTCCGACCGGGTAATGGCCATAGGTCCCACTTTGAAAGATTTGCTGGTCAGTGGAATATTGGGAAAACCCTCAATTCCCAACAGGTCTGGATGGAATGCAATCGATAATCAATTATGGAAAAAATTGCATCATGAGCTAAAGCGTGATCTGGTGATCCAGAAAAAAATACCTCGAAAAATCGCCCGTTTTCCTGGTGGTTCGCACTGGATGGCGATGACCGATGGCCTGGTTCATGCCACCTTAAGGGGGGCCAGTGTTCTGGAATTCCACGCCTTGGTGGATTTCGCAGCATTAGAAATGCCCGAATTTGCCCCTTGTGGCCCTATGCTCCTTAAAAATGATTTTCAGCAATTCTCCGAAGCAGCGTGAGTTGATAGCTTGGCAAATTCTCGCAAAGTATCCTGGAAGGCTTTGTTGCATGAGATTTTGCAATTATCTGCTCCCGGCACGTGTCATTCTTGCAAGCAAATACTTTTGGCGCACCAAGATTCCTTCTGCGTCGAATGTGAAAAAGAATTTGCAAACCACCTGACTCCACGGTGCAGCAAATGCTCAATACCTGTTGGGCCTTTTTTGGATACTTCGGAAGGGTGCACCCTCTGTAATATGGAGAGATATTCGTTTCGTCAGATTCAAGCCCTGGGCAGCTATTCCGGTTTGCTTAGGGAATGGGTCTTGGCCTGCAAAAATCATACTTCTGAAATCCTTGCTCACTCTCTGGGTAAGAAATTGGGGGAGCGTATTCTGGGCAATAATTCTGATTGGTGCCCTGATTTTGTGCTTCCAGTTCCTTTGCACTGGTGGAAAAGGCTTTGGAAAGGCTACAGCCATGCGGAGGCCATTGCAGGTGGGGTTAGTGCCGCCTTGAAGGTGCCAATGATCAGGGTTGCCAGAAAAGTGTTCCATACCAGCGAGCAGGCTGGTTTAAGTCCTTCTGAAAGAAGGGGCAATCTTCGAAATGTTTTTGGGATTCAAGATTCAGCTCAGGTTTTTGGCAAAAGAATTTTAATTGTAGATGATGTTTTAACCACTGGAGCCACCTGCCATGAGCTGGCAAGGAAGTTGAAGGCCAGTCAGGTTAAAGAAGTGTTCGTGGCTGTTCTTGCCAGATCCGCAAAGGTTTGAATGTAGGGGTTTTTCCAAATGGATTGTGTAAAAGAAAAGGTGATATCAAAGGATGCGGGTTGTTGCACAGAAAAAACAAAACTTTTTTACTTTTTACATCAAGTCTTTTTGACACACATGAAACTAGGGGGAATAAAATTATTATGTGGGGAAATGAGGTGAACTTTTTAATTTAGGGCAACTCCAAGGAAGCTACCATGTCAGGCCATTGGTTGAAGGTTTTTGCATTATCTGTTTTTATGGCATCTGCGCAGATTTCCCAGGCGGGAAGCTGGGCTGATTCCATGTTTGAAGAATTCACCAAAGATTTTGGCTCCGTTCCCAGGGGGCCACTTTTGGTTCACGAATTCAAGGTTAAAAACACATCAAATAACGATGTCCATATTTCCAACGTCAGGGTTTCCTGTGGTTGTGTAAACGCAACGGCCTCAAAAAGTGAGCTGAAGCCTAATGAGGAAACAACCATTGTGGCCCGTATGGACAGTAATCGTTTTAGCGGTTCCAAAAGCGTTACTGTTTATGTGACCTTTGACCGCCCAAAATTTGAAGAAGTGCGCTTGCAAGTAATGGCTTATGGTAGAAACGACTTCGCGGTTTACCCTGAAACATTTCATTTTGGCCAGATAAAGCACGGTACAACTCAGGAAGCAAAGGTCGAGCTTCGCTTTTATGGCCACCCAAACGCCGAGGTGACAGATGTTTCCACTGAAAGCTCTTATTTGAAATCAAGCTTCAAGGAAATCAAGCGTAATGGAAGTGAGGTCACCTACGAGGCAACTGTAAAAGTTACCCAAGATATTCCGGTTGGAAAATGGTTTTCGGATATATGGGTGAAAAGTAATGTTTCTGGTGCCAATAACGTAAGAGTTCCACTAAACGTTGAGGTTGAAGCCCCTCTTTCCGTAAATCCTCCAAAGCTGGCCTTGGGCAAGGTCAAGATGGGAGACTCTGCTGAGAAAAAGGTTGTTGTACGGGGTTCCGCTCCATTCCGAATCGTCGCCTTGGAGGGAATGGATGAATCATGGCAAATCAAGGAGCTACCCCAGGATAAAAAGGCTGTTCATGTTATTACAGTAAATTTCAAGGCAAACCGGACAGGTAATATTGAACAAAAAATGATCATAAAAACCGATCTTGGAGATAACGCTGAAGTTGAATTTACCACAAACGCCTCGGTGGAGAAGTAACCAAACAGTTCTGATTATCGCCCAATAGAGCCGGTTCGAATTCCTTGGCAAATCCTTTGCCGGGGAGTCTCGAACCGGTTCTGTTTTTCCGTACATTTTCTTTATGAGATGAATTAAAAATAAAGGTTTAAAGCCTTCCTCTCCCCAATTTGGATCCTGCCATGAGTGGAATTCGAAAGTTCAAGAAATTGCTGGTTGCGAATCGAAGTGAAATAGCGATTCGTGTTTTTAGAACAGCAAGCGAATTGGATATTAAAACGGTCGCGATTTATTCGCATGAAGACAGGTTCGCACTGCACCGTTTCAAGGCTGATGAGGCGTACAAGATCGGCAAAACTGGCGAACCCATCAGGTCATATCTCGCAATCCATGAAATCGTGAAGCTTGCGAGCACTCATGGGGTGGATGCAATTCATCCAGGATATGGTTTTCTTTCTGAAAACGCTGAATTTGCCCAGGCAGTGATTGACGCTGGAATAGTTTTTATTGGTCCACGTCCCGAGGTGTTGGTAAAGCTTGGTGATAAAGTTCAAGCTCGGTTGATGGCACAAAAGGCTGGCGTGCCGGTGCTTTCAGGAAGTGATAAGCCCGTTTCCGATTATGCAGAGGCTGAAAAGCTTGCCAGCACCCTTGGGTATCCGGTAATCATCAAGGCATCCATGGGTGGCGGTGGTCGTGGTATGCGCGTGGTGGAAAAGGCTGAAAAGCTCAAGGATGCCATTGAACAGGCTCAAAGAGAAGCCCTTACTGCTTTTGGTGTGGCGGATGTTTTCTTGGAAAAATTTATTCGCAAAGCGCGTCACATCGAAGTGCAGCTACTGGGTGACCGGCATAATGGCCTTGTGCATCTTTTTGAAAGAGATTGCTCCGTACAACGCAGGCATCAGAAAATTGTTGAGATAGCTCCGGCATTTAACCTCGACGGTAAGACTCGCCAGGGAATTCTTGACGCTGCTTTGGCCATAGGCAGGGAAGCCAGGGTGGATAATGCCAGTACGGTGGAATTCCTGGTTGATGCAGAGACAAATAAATTCTATTTCATCGAAGTGAATCCCCGCATTCAGGTGGAGCACACGGTTACCGAGCAAGTGACCGGTATCGATTTGGTGAAATCCCAGATACTTGTTGCGGAAGGTTACAAGCTTGAAAGCCCAGAGATTGATCTTCCCTCCCAGGCAGGTATTTCCACACGTGGTTATGCAATTCAATGCCGGGTAACCACGGAAGACCCTCTGAATAATTTTCTTCCCGACTACGGCAAGTTAAGCAATTACCGGTCTGCTAGCGGATTGGGGATACGATTGGATGCTGGTTCCGCTTTTACAGGGGCTGTAATCAATCCTTTCTATGATTCACTTCTTGTTAAGGTTACAGCGCAAGCATTGAAGTTTGCGGATGCTGCCAAGCGAATGCTTCGAAGTCTGCACGAATTTCGGATTCGAGGGGTTAAAACAAACATCCCGTTTTTGATCAATCTTGTGGATCATCCTGGTTTTCTTCAGGGGTTATGTACCACCCGGTTTATTGACGAAACGCCTGAACTTCTGGATCTGCCAGTCCGAAAGGACAGGGCAACCAAGCTTCTTAGGTATATTGCCGAAATTGCAGTAAATGGTCATCCCGATATTCCCGCCAGTCGCCGCGGAAACACCATGGCGGAACCAGAGTTAAGTCTGCCTGTCTCCAATACCTTGGGTGATTCTGTCCCCAAGGGAACCAGGGACCGATTGAAGGAGATGGGGCCGGAGAAATTTTCCCAATGGTTGCGTGCCGAGAAGGTTTTGCATATCACGGACACTACATTTCGTGATGCCCACCAGTCGCTTTTGGCGACCAGAATGCGAACAAGGGATATGCTTCGCATAGCCCCATTTTACGCCTCAAGACTATCTGGCTTGTTTTCCCTGGAAATGTGGGGGGGGGCCACCTTTGATACCTCAATGAGGTTTCTCAAAGAATGCCCCTGGGACAGACTCGCGCAAATGCGTAAGCGAGTCCCCAACATTCTTTTTCAGATGTTGTTAAGATCCGCAAATGCGGTTGGCTATACGTCTTATCCAGACAATGTGGTGCATTCCTTTGTCAAGGAAGCAGGGCAGGCCGGGGTTGATCTTTTCAGGGTATTCGACGCATTGAACGGTTTGCCGAATCTTCAATTGGCCATCGATGCTGTAAGATCTGCGGGAATGTTGTGCGAAACAGCAATCTGCTACACCGGGGATATACTGGACTCCAAACGCACCAAATATGACCTGAAGTACTATGTGGGTTTGGCGAAAGAACTCGAAAAACGTGGTGCCAACATTATTGCCATCAAGGATATGGCGGGTTTGTTGAAGCCTTGGGCGGCCAGAAAGCTGGTTTCCGCGCTTCGCCAGGAAGTGGGGCTTCCCATTCATTTTCATACCCATGATTGTGCCGGTGGGCAGATTGCCTCATTGCTTTTTGCAAGCCAGGAAGGTGTGGATGTTGTTGATTCAGCGATGGCGCCCTTTGCCGGTATGACCAGTCAACCAAGCCTGAATGCGCTGGTGGAAGCTTTGAAATTCCAGGACCGCGACCCTGGCTTGGATGCTAACGCCCTTCAGGAAGTGGCGCTTTACTGGGAATCCATTCGCCCCATGTACGGGCCTTTTGAAACTGGCCAATTGTCACCCACGGCGGATGTCTATGTGAATGAAATGCCCGGCGGGCAGTACACCAATTTGTACCAGCAGGCAAAAGCTGTGGGTCTGGGTGACCGCTGGCGCGAAGTGTGTGAGATGTATACCCAGGTGAACCTTATGTTCGGGGATATCATCAAAGTAACCCCAACATCCAAGGTGGTTGGTGATATGGCCTTGTTCATGGTTGGTAACAACCTTGGCAGAGGTGATGTGGAATCAGGTAATCGTGAGTTGTCCTTCCCGGAATCGGTGGTTGAATTCTTCGAAGGGCGTCTTGGTGAGCCACCCGGCGGATTTCCCAAAGCTTTGCAGGCAAGAATCCTGCGAGGAAAAAAAGCAATCGTGGGCCGGCCAGGCGCCTCACTTCCCCCCGCGGATTTTGAGGATTCTAAAAAGCAGCTTCGACAAATCACTTCCATTGAACCAGATTTTCAAGAGGTGCTTAGCTATATCCTTTATCCTAAAGTGTTCCCAGACCTTGTGGAACACCAGAAAAGATATTCTGACACCAGTGTTCTTCCCACGCCGGTTTTCTTTCATGGAATGCAACCCGGGCAGGAAGCAAGTGTTGAAATCGAGATGGGAAAGACCCTTATCCTTAAATTTCTCACCATCGGTGAACCGCACGCGGATGGAACCAGAACGGTATTCTTTGAGTTGAATGGTCAACCGCGCGAAGTGGTGGTTTTGGACAAGAGTCGGGCGGGGAAAAATGTTACTAGGCCGAAGGCTTCGCCGGGCAATCCGTTGCAAATTGGAGCCCCAATGCCCGGTGTTATTTCCAAGGTCTTAGTGGCCGCTGGAGAAGAAGTTGGCGTAGGCCAGAAGCTTTTTGTGCTGGAAGCCATGAAAATGGAAACTACAGTCCATGCTGAAAAGGCAGGGGTGATTTCCGAGATCACGGTATCTGCCGGAACTCAGGTTGAAGGTAATGACTTGATAGTGGCTATTCAGGCCATGTAGTGGTGTTGATGTCTTGCCGGGCACTTTGCTTTTCAAATTGCTTGCAAAGGCCACCGATTGACATTAACTTGAACAAAATAACAAGGATGGATTCACTCAGGGAGCCATTATGGGCCAGCTAAAGATTCTCAAGGGATTCAATGAAGGTAAAGACATACCCTTGGATGGTGAACGATTTGTTCTAGGTCGAAGCCCGGAATGTTCCATTGTTATTCCGATCACTTCGGTAAGCCGTGAACATGCCATGATTCTGCGTGTTCAGGGTCAATATTTTCTGGAAGATAACAAAAGCCGAAACGGAACCTTCCTGAATAACCAGCAGATTACCGGAAGAGTTCCGCTGAAGAACAATGATCAGATTCGCATATGCGATTTTGTTGCATCTTTTCACGCCAAGGCCGCTGGTGCACAGGTAGATCAGGCGACAATTGACGATGGGGACGATCTTGGGGAAGAAACATCAAGCACCGTCCATGCGACCATCAATGCCAATAGCCAGCAATTGCTTGAAACCCAGCCTGCGGAAAAATTACGATTACTCTTGGAAATTACCAATACGCTTAGCAAGGTCTTGGAGTTGGACCAATTGCTACCCACTACGGTGGATTGCATGTTTCAATTGTTCAAGCAGGCAGATCGATGCTTCATTATTCTTAAAGATCCCAACCGGCCTGTTCTTATCCCCAAAGTGATCAAAACCCGCCGACCCCAGGATGAGGGAAGCGCCAGATTCAGCAAGAGCATAGTAAACCAGACTATCAATCAGAAACAGGCTTTTCTCAGTGATGATGCCAGCCAGGACAGCAGAATTCAGACCAGCCAGAGTATTGTTGATTTTAAGATTCGGTCTGTGATGTGCGTGCCCCTTTGCAAGGTGGATGGTGAGGCGTTTGGCGTTATCCAAGTCGATACCCAGGACAGATCCAAGCGTTTCACACAGGATGACTTGAAGCTTTTATCTGCCGTGGCCAATCAAGCCGCTGCCGCCATGGAAAATGCGAAGTTTCATCAAAACTCGCTGTTCCAGGAGAGGCTCAAGCGCGACTTGGAGCTTGCCAACCAGGTTCAGACCAGTTTTCTTCCGGTTGGTTTTCCAAAGATAGAAGGTTACGAATTTGCCGCCCACTATCAACCAGCCCAGGAAGTAGGTGGTGATTACTACGGCTTTGTACCCATGAGTGGCAACAGGCTTGCGGTAACTGTGGGCGATGTTGCGGGCAAAGGTGTTTCCGCTGCATTGTTTATGGCCAAGCTATCGTCTGAAACTCGTTTGTCGCTTCTCATGGAAGAAACTCCAGTGCAGGCAATTTCCAAGCTGAATGATGTTCTTTATCCCCATACGAGCCAGTTAGACCGTTTTGTGACCCTGATTACAGCGGTTATTCATCCGGATCACAAGGTGACTGTCGTAAATGCCGGTCACCTGACACCGCTTCTGATCAAGGGGGATGGTTCACCTCCAAAGGATGCCGTCTCGGCAGAAGTTGCCGGCGTACCGTTGGGTATTATGGATGGTTTCCCTTACGAATCTGTGGACTTTGTGCTGCAACCCAAGGAATGCCTGCTTTTGCTTTCTGATGGTGTTCCGGATGCTATGAGCGTGCAAAACAAGGCTTTTGGGAATGAGGGTATTAATACCTGCCTTACAGGAATCACGGATTCTTCCGCGAAAAATGTTCTCAATACACTTGTGAATGCCATCAAGCTGCATACGGTGGGAAGGCAGTATCCGCACGACGATATCACGATTGTGGCCATCCAAAGAACTCACTAAAATTCTGGGGTTTCCATGGCAACCGCAACAGACACAGAATTAGACAAGAAGACCAAAATTCTTCCGCCCTATAATGTGATTTTACTTAATGATGATGATCATACTTATGATTATGTGATCAACATGCTTCAGGTTTTGTTTGGGCATCCAAAAGAGAAGGGGATGCAGATTGCTGAAGAAGTGGATAAGAGAGGCCGGGCTATTGTCTTAACCACTTCCAAGGAGCATGCGGAATTAAAAAGGGATCAAATCCACTCTTTTGGCCCTGATCCCCTAAGTAGTAAAAATTGTGCGGGATCCATGTCTGCGGTGATTGAACCTGCCAATTAGTTTTATTTAAGATCCAAATCGAATCTTGAGTATTGCAGCGCTTACCGCATTACGAACATTAGGATCGTTATCTTGAAGCCTTGTCTGGAGTGCGGGAATCTGCTTGGTGGATAGCTTTCCGAATTTTCCAAGGGTTTCAGCAGCTTTAATTCTTACCCTTGGGTCGGTGGCTTCCAGGTTTTTGGCCACAGAATCCAACGCAGGGGCAGCCTCGGTTCCAATACTGGTAATCGCTTGCATCATCACCATACGGGATTCGGGGTCCCCTTCCGCGGTCACTTTTTCAAGGGTGGGAAGGCAGGAAAGTGCCCTGCTGCCATATTTCTTGATCGATTTAGCCGCCTCGATTCGAACATCTAAATCATCATGAGCGAGAGCTCTGGTTAATGCGGGAACCGATATTTCGGATTGAATAGGTGCGGTTCTTCCAAGGGCGCGGATGGCGGTGTATTGCACTAGAAAATTCGGATCGTTACTTGCCATGCGGGCAAGGTTGCGAAACAGAATCCCCTCTTTTTCCTTAATAATTCTATCCACAACATCAGGCATGCTTAGATAAATTTCCAGAGTTTCCGCACCATTTAAGCGAATCTTGGGATTCTTATCTAGAAGTATTTCGTTGAAGTCCTCTATTACCGCATTAAAATCCTTGTTAGTTGGCAAAATGTCATAAGTGATAAGACGTGAAGGCGCCTTTAAGTTCCCTGTCGCCAGGTTTTCAAGGCGATTGAGATTTTCCTCGAGAAGAATCAGTTTTTTTCGGATAAAGCCAAGGTCTTCCAAGACATCGAGGCTGGCAATCCGAACATTTATGTCCAGCTCAAAATTTGTGGCATGGTCGGTAAGCTCACGAATGTTGTCACGATAGGCTTGAATCAATCCTTCTTCACCTTTTAATCCGTCTCTGAAGTCTTTCAATCGCAAGGCGATAATATCCGGTCTTTCCAGTGCGACCATTTCTGCTTCGCGATTCGGGATAATGTAGTCAACTTCAACGAGTGTGGATGTTGATTGTTTACAAGCCACAAGGGCATCTTCTCTAACCAGATCATCCTTGTCTCTTAAAGCCCGAACCGCAATAGGGAACAATAATCTGCTGCTGGTGAGCAAATCTTTTACCAGGTCAAAGTTGTCTTGGGTTCTGGCAACACGAATTTGCTTTAAGATCATACCCACCACGCCAATGCGAATTTTTAAGCTTTCTGATGCCGCCCTTCGCACTTTGGTGGTGTTGGAAGGCTTGTCGATTAGAAGATCTTCCACAACAGTGGCAAACATTTCCGGCTTTGTTTCTATTTTTCCAAGAGTAAGAATGGATTCAATTTTAAGCTTTTCATTGGATGATTTTGTGAATTTGGCAAGTTCGGGGCTAAGGCTGGCAAGTTCTGTTCTTAAGTATCTGCTGCGCTGGGCTATTTGATCCAAGTATTCGGAGGTTTCATCATTCAGGTTGGCCACCGCCGTTTCACCCACAAGAATTGCCACCTCGATTTTTTCTTCGTCTCCACCCTTGCTGATAATTTCCAAGGCCCGATTTTTCATGGCCTTGATGGCAGCGGTCCGAACCTCGAGGTTACTATCCGCAATAAGCCTGTTGCCTTCGATATATTGCCAATCAGGCAGCATGACAATTTTGGAAAGTTCACCCAGGCTTTTGGCTTTGTTTACGATGGTTAAAAGATTCGATTTTCGCTCAATATCGCCACGGTTTTGGAAAACCTTTTTGAAATCTTCCAAAGTATCACTATCCAGCGGAGCAGCAAGAATTGCCTGATTAAAAACAAATAATGAAACAACCAAAGCCGACATGGTTTTTGAAAGTGATTTGAACATTCGAAAAAGCCCCATGAGCATCCGGATTGGAAAGGGTTACAACTAAAGTATCTCATTTGAAATATTGCTCAAAAAACCAATTGTGCCATATTCTTTTGCAGATAATTGACATTTATCGCAAAGGAACAATTGAACGAACCCTCATAAGCCTAATTGATTTTATCGTTAAAAAGGGGGTTTTGGTAAAAGTCAGACTTTTGATGCCAGATTATCTGCTTACTTAATTCTTATGCCCACAAAAATTCCAACTATTAATCCAAGGAATAGACAAAAGCCGATCAATACCAAGGTTTTTTTCATTCGCAAAAAGGCTTTCCAGGAAACCGAGGTTAAAAGGTCGGTGGAAACACCTTCCGGTTCTATTTGGACTGCATCATAACTTGCCTCATCCCCATCGATTTCATCAAGGTACACCGGGGGAGGCGGGGGTATAAGTTTATCCTCCCGGGCTGGGTTTTGAAAAATCTGATCCGGATTCATGGCCTCAAGAGAATTGGAAGCTTCTGAAACAGTAGAAGGCCTGGTAGTTGGTGATGGTTTTTTAATCTGGTGGTTATCTGGAATGGAAGGAACAGTAATGTATTTATAACAACCCGGGCATTGTATCTGGATACCTACCTTTTTTCGGGTGATGCTAAGTTTTCTTCTGCAGTTACCACAGCGAAAAAGAATTGGCATAAGGGCACGCTACCTGAAATAAAGGTGGCATTTTTACATTACTTTGCAATCATACAACCAGAGCCACCTAATTTCCAGAAAGTCTATTCGTACTTGCAAATTATAAATCTAAATCAGCATGTTTTGGGAAGATTGGGATAATGGAATGAATTTCAGCAGATTTGTATCAGCTATGGCAATCCTTTTAGCTTCCGCGTTGGTTATTTTTGCCGACATGGTTGTATTGAAGGATGGTTTTATCCTTCAAGGTGTGGTCAAAAGGGAAAGCGTTACAGAATTTGACGCTACCAGCAAGGAACCCATCGTCATTCCAAAAGGGTTTTTCATGGTGGATGACGGAGCCAGGAGAATCTATTTCAATCCTAATATGGTGCGCGTTGTTGAAAAAATGGAGGCACCACAAGAGGAACGCTGGGTTCATCAGAAAAGTATCTATCTTCCAAATGCCAAGGGGCCGCCACCGTTCTTCAGCGAGGTGGAAGCGACAGAATGGGATGCAAAGTGGGAACGTACTTTTAAATATCGTAGTCCTTTTGGCGTGGTTGGTGTTTTTCAGCATATGTCGAGTCTTACACCATATGCCGCTCGGGTGGATGCAACCTCGAAGTATTTGTGGAGTTGCATGTACCTTACTCAGGAATTGGGTCCGGAAACCTGTATCCGATTGATTCGGTCACATCCTGATTTCCAGAATCTTTCCAAGAAAAAACCCGAGGAGTCTGCCAATTTAAGGTTTAGGCTGGTTGATTTTCTGGCCCAGGCTGGCTGGTTTGCAGAGAGTGAAAAAGAGGCCCGGGATATCACGAAGGATTTTCCGGAGCAGAAAGATCGCTCTGAAAAAGCAATTGAAACCATTAATTTGCTTCGGGGAAGGGAAAGAATTGAAAAAGTAAAAAGAATTGTCGCGGCTCAAAGGTTTCAGGAAGCCAGAAAAATACTCGATGATTTTCCTTCTGATGAAGCAAAAGACAAGGTGTTGAATGAGTTGCAGGCCATGCAATCGAAGCTTGATCGATCCAAGCAGGATTTCACAAGAGTCCAACGACTGCTTCCATATTTGCAAGAATCCCTCGTGAAAAAGCAACAGTCGGTATTAGCTCAAGCCACAGAATCGATTTTACGCTTGGTTCATGAAGGAAACTTGGACCGCCTGGAACCATTTTTAAATCAGGCAGGTAACTCTGAGTCACTTTCTCCAGACAAAGACCACGCAAGTCTGGCAGCCCTGGCAATTTCTGGTTGGTTATTGGGGAGCGCCTCAGCAGATGGGAATGCCACAAACGCTGTTCGATTGTGGAATACCAAAGTGATGGTGGATGCTTTTTTTCAGGAAGATAGTATCGCATCCAGGAAAAAGATACTCTCGAGTTTCTTGGAAAAAAATCCCACAAGCCGCCTGGATGAAGTCAGTCAGATTTTGGCTCAGTCTTTGCCAAGCGGTTCCAACGCAAAAAATGCCATGATTTTTGACAGGGCGATTGTCCGTGGAAGAAACAAGGGGTTGGGGTATTCAGTCCGGGTTCCCAAAGATTTTAACCCCAATCGGGCTTACCCATTGCTAATAGTTTTCCCTAAGACCGGTGAAAAGGCATCCATTGCCATGATGAATTGGGAAAACGTGGCGGATGAAAATGGATTTATCCTGGCTGGATTTGATTGGGATCAAAAGAATGTTGTTTACGGCTTCACCGAAAAAGAACATCTCGAATTTCTCGATATGCTTCGAGACCTAAGACTTGCGTATCCTGTGGATTCCGACAGGGTATTTCTTTTTGGTTACGAACAAGGAGGCTTGGTGGCTTTTGACATGGGAATTTCCCATCCGGATCAGTTTGCCGGTGTGATTCCCATGAGTGCCAGCCCGGAATTGTTCATTGAAAAATACTGGCGGAACGCACAATATCTGCCTTTTTATGTGGTGAGTGGTGACAGGGCGGGGGATGCAAATGCAAAAAACAGGCAGTTATTTACCAATTGGATGCCACGAGGTTACCCATCCATGTGGACCCAATATAAGGGAAGGGGATTGGAGTTTTTCAAGGCTGAAGTTCCCATGATTTCAGACTGGATGAGATTGAAAACCAGATCTTTTCCAATCCACCAACTTGGAAGCGATGGCGGTGGAACAGTTTTGGGAAATGAATTCCAGTCATCCCGGGTTTCAGACAATCAGTTTTATTGGATGGGCTCAGATTCTATAGCGGAAAGTCGGATTAATTATGCCAATAATTGGAAGCCGAATTTATCACCAGCGAGTTTTACTGCAAGAGTTGACCCGGCCATTAACCAGATAACCGTTCGGACCCATGGAATGAAGGACTTCTATTTTCTTTTTGGGAAAAATTCCAAGGGTGAATCGCAAATTGATTTTGAGAAGAATGTCACCATTCAGGCCAACTTGATTTCCAAGTGGACCGGAAAAATTCAGCCTTCATTGGACACCATGCTGGAAACTGCGCTCGAAACAGGTGACAGAAAAAATCAGGTGTTTGCCAAGTTCACCATGAAACCGTAGGCCAAGCCTTATTAGCTGTGTTTTGTCAGGGGGAGGTTAAAAATAGCCCCCAAGTTTTCCCCCGGTTTAAAAACATCATTTTCCATTTCGTAGACCTTGTGGCCGTGTCCCAAGGTTTCAACCGTGGCAAGGTTAATTAAGTCTTCATCCCCGGGTTGCCGAATTTCATGTACTTCAACTTTCCCCGAGGATGCCACCTGTCCCCAGCAATTTTGCTGTCGCGGAATGAACAAAGTTTCCACATGACCCTGATTGCAGGCGGTTAAAATATCCTCGGTTTGGCTTGCGGTTCTGCCAGTTCCGGAAAGCTGTTGATAAAGATTCCATGCCGCGTTTCGTTCCTTGGAGAAATATTCCGAAATAAGGTGCCATGCTTTCCCATGCAATTCTTTTAAGGACATATGGTCAGGGTTTCCATGGATCCCTTCATGCCATAAATATGGATAGCTGTTACATTCCTTGTAAATGGGATGAAGGTAATCAACCGCTGCAAGTATCAGTGGAATATGTTCGTTTCTTAGTATGGCATGCAACCCATGGTCGATTTTCTGGAAATATAAAAGAATGTCGTTTTTGGCGTTATCGATACCAACCCCATGTCCTTCAAAAATGGCGCACCATGTGCCACCGGAGGTTTGTCTTGTATGAAATGTCAGAGGTTCATCCCTGTCATGGGTCAGCAGGGCTTCGGCAAGGTTTCTTGGCACACCTTTTAAATCTAATTCCGTGATGGAAAGCCGGTTGCCCTGTAAAAGGCGGACAGCTTTCTGGCTGATTGCCAGAATGAAAAATTTGCCATTCTCACAAGTCAGGGGAAGCAGGGGGGTAATGTGAAATTGCATGCCAACATAAGCGCCTTCCTGGAAGCAGATCGGAAGACGATAAAGGTGCATGAAATTCGGGGCAAGAAATATGCAAATGCCGTCTGATTGATGAAGCCAAAAAGTGTTGTCATCAAAGTAGTTTTGCGCCGGAGCCAAAAGTTCCTTGATTTCCCGCTTGGAAATACCAAGCATTTCCAGGCGGATTGTCGCATCCGCAAGAAGGTTTTTAAGGCGCGTCTTGTTTTGGTCGGCGGTCTTGCGGATTGTGGGCATATAAATGGAAATGCAAGGTCTTCGTTTTTCCGATAACAATTTTTCCATGTCAGTTTGAGTGAATATATCCATATCAATCCTCGCTTCCTGGGTTGCTGGTTTTACTTGGATTAAGGTTGGTTGTTCTTTTTAAATAGATCCAAAAATCTGTCTTCGTATTCTTTGAAAAGACCTGAACGGTCCAATTCCTTTTTTAATTCAAAGGATTTGGATCTGTCACCTTTTGCGGCCTGAAAAAGTTCTTCGATTTTTTGAAGTTCTTCAGCATTTACCGCGTTGGTTTCAAAAGATTCATTTGCTTGGTGCAAAGGTGCGGATTCTTTTTCCTCGGATAGTTGATTGGCATGAATTTGTTCCAGCGCCATCTCGATTTCTTTTTCGTGTTCGGCAACCTGTTCTGACAATTCCGCCAGATCCAGGTTTATGTCGAGCATCGAGGTGAAAGTCTCAAGGATGGCCAATGTTGCTTTGGGAAATGGTAATGCCCCGAAAATATGGGGAATTTCGCCCAGTAGGCAGTATCCATTTTTTCCCAATTCTGCGGCTACCCCCAAAAGTATGCCATTCATGCCGGAAATATTGCCTTCCATGAGTATCTCAACATCCAGATTTTTCAAATTTGATAATTCGGCAGTGCCTGTTCCCACTCCAAATGTTCTACTTTTGGAGTGCGGAGGCATTTGGGTTGCCATGGCTGCAAAGGTGAAAACTTTTTCGACTTGGCTTTCATTGGCTAGATTTATGATTTTCTGGCAGAAATTGTATTTTCCATGGCTGGGTTGTCCCTCGCCCAAAAACAAAATCAGGTCATTCTTTCTTAAAGGGTCTTCCCATACAAAAAATAAATTTCTGGGTCTGCGAATTGTCTGCACCCTGCCATCTTTGATTTCAATATGGTCGACATCAAATAATTTGCTTTCATCCAGTTCCAATGAGAATTCCATTTTTAATTTGGATATCAGATAAATGCCTGCGTTAATGGCAACTTGGCCCATTCCCGGCCATACGGCAACCAAGTTTGGATGTACCAGCGATCGAATTTCTTTCATGGCATTTGCCTTTTGGATAAGAAACGCCAAACCCTATGCTTTTGAATTGTAGGCTGAAAAATGGTGTGATGTTTGAATTGAAATTTTTTGATAAAACTTCTGAGGACATTCCTCTTAACCAATAAAAAAAGGATATGCCAAATATTGGCATATCCTTTCAATGGAAAATCGATTTTTAATTATTGGGCCCGTTTAATGGACTTTATTTCCACAGCTTCGGTGGGGACATCGCCATGGCCCATTTTGTTTCCAGTTTTAACCGTTTCGATGGAATCCAATACTTCAAGACCTGAAGTTACTGTTCCAAAGACACAATAACCCACGCCATCCCCAGCTTGGGCTTTATCAAGAAAACCATTATTCACCGTGTTAATGAAGAACTGGCTTGTGGCACTGTCGGGGACATTAGTTCTAGCCATGGAAATGGTGCCGCGCTTGTTGGCAAGTCCATTTGCAGATTCATTTTTTATCGAACCTTTGGTGGGTTTTTGCTTCATGTCTGGCGTAAAACCGCCACCCTGAATCATGAATCCTTTGATCACACGGTGAAAGATGGTTCCATCGTAGAACTTTTCATCCACATAAGATAAAAAGTTCTTCACGGTAATGGGGGCCTTTTCACTATCAAGCGTTAGGGCAATATTGCCTTTTGATGTTTCAATGATGATGTTTTCCGGCATTTTATACCTTTCCTGGGTTTACTTGACTAGCGTTACAGATTTGATGACCACGTCGGCTTTAGGAACATCGGCATGGCCCTGTCGGAAAGTGGTTTCTACTTTCCGTATTTTATCCACTGTTTCCATTCCTTCAACAACTTTGCCAAATACACAATATTTGGCAGGGTCCAATTGGGCATTATTCACAGTATTGATGTAAAACTGGCTGGTTGCGCTATCCAGAACGTTGGTCCTTGCCATGGCAATGGAACCTCTAACGTTGGAAAGACCATTTCCAGATTCATTTTTTATTGGGGCTTTGGTTTGCTTTTCTTTCATTCCTGACTCAAAACCGCCACCTTGAATCATGAAATCCCCTATAACACGATGAAAAATAGTGCCGTCATAGAACTTCTCATTCACGTAAGAGAGAAAGTTTTTGGTTGAAATAGGTGCTTTTTGGGCATCCAATTCAACCTTGATATCCCCCATGGATGTCTGAATCAGTACCACAGGATTCTTTTCCTGTGCGAAAACTGTGTTCATGGATGTTGCTAAAACAAACGCAAAAACGAAAAGATTTTTAAACATTTGATCCTCCTCCAGAAACATAATGATTACGAATATATTATGGTCCTGTTGAAATATTCCCAAGGGAAATAATCCGGTCCCAAAGTAAAACTTGTAAATAATCATCCAACCCCGATAAACTAATCAAAGACTTCATGAAGTCTGGAGAACTAAGAAAATGATTCCGTTGGAAACCGTCACCTCAAGCCAGCCCCAAAAGCGTCTCCCACCTTGGATGAAGAAACAATTACCGGTGGGAAATGAGAATTTTTTTACCCAGTCATTGTTGGATGAGTTGAGGCTGGAAACTGTTTGTGAAAACGCCAGATGTCCAAACCGCCCGGAATGTTATTCTCGCAGAACTGCGACCTTTATGATTCTTGGGAATGTTTGCACTCGACCCTGCGGATTTTGTTCGGTTTCCAAGGGCGAACCGCTTCAGGTAGAAGATGATGAGCCACAGCGCGTTGCGGAAGCCGCATTTCGCCTGGGATTAAAGTTTGTTGTCATCACCTCTGTTACCAGGGATGATTTGCCCGACGGAGGGGCTGATCATTTTAGAAGGTGCATCCTTGCTGTGCGGGAAAGAACTGGAGCCTCCGTTGAGGTTTTAACCCCTGATTTTCAAGGTGATCTCAATGCTTTGGAAATTGTTCTAAGTGCGCGTCCGGAAGTTTTTAATCATAACATGGAAACGGTGCCAAGGCTTTACCGCAAAGCCCGGGGCAGGGCCGTTTATGAAAGAAGCCTTCAGGTGTTGCATTATTCGAAAAAAACACATCCGGAAATTGTCACCAAATCCAGCATCATGTTGGGTATGGGGGAAACTATCGAGGAGCTTCTTGAGGTATTTGCCGACCTTCGCAAGGTGGATTGCGATACCCTGACTTTGGGTCAATATCTTGCGCCAACACTCAAGCACATGAAAGTTGCGCGTTATGTGCCACCTGAAGAGTTTGACCGACTCGCGGAGATGGCGAAAAGCCTGGGTTTCAAAAAGGTTGTAGCTGGTCCTTTTGTTCGTTCCAGCTACCATGCCGATGAAATGGTTGATGTGAATTCTGTCAACAACGCTTCCGGGTGATCGTGGGTAAAAAAGATGGCCAAAGGGGTATTTGTTAGCCTGGATGGGTTGGATGGTTGTGGTAAGTCCACCCAAATGCGCTTGTTGGCTGAAGCCTTGGGAAAAATGGGCTATTCAGTCGTGACTTGTGTCGATCCCGGTGGTACGGAGATTGGTAAAACCCTGAGGCAAATTCTTCTGCATCATAAAGGCCTGCTTGGAATGCGAAGCGAGGCTTTATTGTTCATGGCAAGCAGAGCGCAACTGGTGGACGAGATTATTGCTCCTTCCCTGGAGCAAGGCAAGATTGTTATTTCGGACAGATACCTGCTCGCGAATCTTGTTTATCAAGGGTACGGTGGTGGCCTGAACCTCGAAGATTTGCGCGCCACGGGAAATTTATCTACCGGAGGGGTGTTGCCGAACCTGACTTTTGTACTGGATATTCCCGTTGAAATTGCCAGGAAACGTATTCAAAGACCCGCTGATCGCATGGAGCAAAGGCCGGACAGTTTTTTTGAAAAAGTTCGACAGGGTTTTCTCGCAGAGGCGGCATTGGCAGAAGATCGTATGATGGTAATCAACGCCTCGGAATCCGTTGAAATAGTTCAAGGTAAGATTTTGTCCAAAGTCAAAGAACTTCTTGGTGGCAGGGAAATAAGTTGAGTTGGAATCAAATTGTAGGGCATGACCTTCAAAAGGTGGCACTTGAAAAAGCCTGGTCCTCCGCGCGATTGGGGCAGGCTTACTTTTTTCATGGTCCAGACGGTGTTGGCAAGAAGCGTTTTGCCATCGAATTGGCAAAGGCTGTCCTCTGTGAAAACCAAAACAAATTAAGCCTTGATTCTTGTGGTAAATGCTCGTCCTGCAAATTAGTTGAGGGGGGGGCGCATCCGGATTTGCATGTTTTTGAATGTCCCAGGGAACTGCAAGAGTTTCCCATAGAACTAATGAAAAATGTTTGCGCTGAATTTGCCCTTAAGTCGTCTCGTGGTGGAATAAAGGTCCTTGTATTGGACGATTGCGATAAAATGAATGATGAGTCCGGCAATTGCTTCCTTAAAACATTGGAGGAACCTCCTGGCGAGGCACTGATAATTCTGCTGGGAAACTCCATAGATGTGCAGTTGGATACAATTCTTTCCCGATGCCAGAAGATAGCTTTTTATTCCCTTTCCGAGCAAAATTTAAGGAAAGTTTTGAGCGATCTTTTGCCAGGTGAGATGGACTCTTTGCAGAAGGTGATTCCTTTTGCGAATGGCTCTCCCGGTCAGGCGTTAGCCATGAAAAATCCTGAATTCCTAAAGACCCTGGATGTGGTAATTGGGGAATGTTCCAATCTGGAACCAGATCCCGTGCGGATGAACAAGAGCGTTATGGAATTTGTGGAATCATCCGGAAAAGAAAGTTCTTTGCAAAGATCAGGCGCCATAGCTTTGATTCATACTGTAATTCTGTGGATGCGAAGCGAACTTTCCAATGATTCTGTTCACGAAGATGAAGTGGATCGGATGATTCTCCGCATTGAGGCTTGTTTTCGCGCCGAGGAATTGATCGAGAGAAGGGTGCAACTTTCCCTGGCAGTACAATATTGGGTCGATGAGATGCTGTGGCCAACCATCCGAAAGCCATCTACTCTGGTTTAATCTTTTTTGAGGCAAAAGGTTCAAGAGTGAAAAGGTGATTCGGTTGGGATTTCAGCCGGTTGATTGATAAAGCAGTCTCCGGCAAATTTTGTAGGTTCTCCACAAAGTAATTGGCTGATAAATAAAGCCGTGGCTGGCGAGGTCTGTAATCCACTTCTGAAATGCCCTGTAGCCCAATAAAGATTCTTCCACCTTGGTGACTGCCCAATCAAGGGCCACTGGGTTGAACACATGGGCCTTAAGCCGGCCCAATGATCCAACACGCTGGCGTTTTTAAGTTCCGGAACCATGTTTTGAGCAAATTTTAGAAGATCATTCCTGGAGGCGGATGTTGTTTTGGTCTGAAATCCAATCATTTCCTCGGTGGAACCCGCCAAAACTTTTCCGTCGCCACGTGGAACAAGATAGCGTTTTCCGGAGATAATGATTTCTTTAAAGGGCAAATTGGTTTGCAGCAGAATCATTTGCCCTTGCACGGGTTGAATGCTGGCCTGAATACCTGAATCTGGTAGGAATTTTCCAGACCAGGCCCCTGCGCTAATCAAAAAATTGCCTCCGCGGATGACACCTGTTCTGGTGGCCACTCCTTGTATTGTGTCCAAGTTGATTTCCAGACCTGTTATTTCTGTGTTTCTGAAAAATTTAACCTTGAGAACTTCGCAAGCTTTTAAAAGTGCCCTTAGGTGCCAAGGATTTCTGATTTGTGCATAATCGGGAAAATAATAACTATGGCCCGATTGGTTTTCAAGCCACGGAAATTCGGAATGACTTTTGGTTTGAAAATGTATCAGTTCTCTTTCCCAAAGGCTTTCCTGAAGTATATTTTTTGTTTCGAAACATTCCAAGCCCCCGCATTTTTGGTAGCCATTTTTGATGCCTGTAATGGACTCCAATTCCCGGGATAGCGATGGAAAAAGTTCCGAGCTTTGGGCACGCAACCATTCCCGTGGGTTAGTTGCAAGTTGCGTATTTCCCGGCGGGATAATGCCCGCCCCGGCCCAAGACGCCTGTTTGAGAGTGGTTTGATGGTCCACTACTGCTACCTTCCAGCCTTTTTTGGCCAGAAAGTAGGCATTTGTAAGCCCTACCACCCCACCGCCAACAATAATTATGTCCGAACTTCCCATTTAATCTTTATATCGAAACTTATTCGGCAGATTTAATGTAGGTTGCGCCGTGTCGCCTCTTGTCTAAGATGATGAAAGAAAGATGGAGGAGTCTTCGCCGTGGGTTTTGACAGTCATACGCTGGAACTGTTGCAGTTTTCTAAAATCCGGGAAATGGTTTCTCAGAGGTGCTTCACCTCCTTGGGTAAGGAACTAGCCCAGGGCTTGGATCACTTGCGGGAAAAAGAGCGCATAGTCGAGGAAATTCAACTGGTCACTGAAATGGTCCGGGCGCTGGACCTGCAACAGGTTCCGCCGTTTTCCGGATTGAGTGATATTCGATTGTTGGTTCGAAGGGCATCCATTGGAGCCCAGTTATCAGCCGAACAGCTTTTGCAAATATCTGATGCCCTTGTTTGTACCGGCCATATGTACCGCTATCGCATGCGGTTGCCCGAGGCCTTGATGGCACTATCCGACTTTCTTGCGGATGTGGAAGATTTTAGCCTTACTGCGAAAGCTATTCAGGGTTGTATTGATGGCCGGGGTAATGTTTTGGACATGGCCAGTCCGGAATTGGCTTTGATAAGGGTAAATCTCTCCGAAATAGAGGAAAAAATTCAAACCCAGGTTCGCAGAATCATTGCGGACCCCGAAGTGAAAAGAATTCTTCGGTACCCCCATGCAACATTTAGCGGCGACCATTGTGTTCTCCCTGTTGCTGCTAATTTCAGGCAAAAGCTTCCCGGGGTGATTCATCGCACCAGCAGTACTGGAGATACCCTTTACATAGAACCGCATGCAGTTGCCAAGCTAAGTTCCGAGCGTGCCATGTTAAAAGCGGAAGAGAGCCGTGAGATTGGCAAGATTCTGCGAAGGCTTAGTGGTGAGGTTGGAAAGATCAGCAAGGGGGTCTCCTTTACCCTCGATATTCTTGCCAAGCTGGATTTTGTGACAGCAAAGGCAAAGTTCAGCCGGGATTTTAACATGGCTTCTCCCCGTATAGGGGAGGATGGGGAAATTTGGCTCAAAGAGGCCAGGCATCCCATCCTTCAACACCACCTCGAACAAAATCAGGCTGATTCGGCAAGTAAAGAATCCACCTCGATTGTGCCAATGGACATCCGCCTTGGGGATGGCTACCGGGTTCTGATTATCACTGGTCCAAACACGGGAGGGAAAACGGTATGCCTGAAAACGGCAGGCATACTGTGTGCCATGGCCCTGTCTGGAATGCATGTCAGTGCCGCGGCTGGTTGCAAGGTGCCTTTGCTTGAAAATATTTTTGCGGACATCGGTGATGAACAGAGTATAGAGCAATCCCTAAGTACCTTTAGCTCCCATATTTCAAGAATCACAACGATACTTTCCAGTGCAAATGATTTCAGCTTGGTGCTTTTGGATGAGATGGGCGCGGGAACAGATCCTTCCGAGGGATCTGCGTTGGGGCGTGCCATACTGGATGGTTTGGGGGAAAGGAAGTCCCTTGCCTTGGTAACAACCCACCTGGGGGATTTAAAAACCTATGCTCTTCAGCATGATCACGCGTTAAATGCCGCGGTGGAATTTGACCTTACGACTTTGCGACCAACCTATCGCCTGCTTATAGGGCAATTTGGCATGAGTAATGCCTTAAGGATTGCCAAGCGGTTGGGTTTTCCAAAAGATTTGCTCATGAAGGCACGCAAGCATCTGCGGCGGAAACGCAAGAGCAAAAACATTCTGAAGCTTCAGCAGGAACTTGCCAAGGTGGAGCAGGATCGTGAGGAAGATCGTGCTAAAAAGGCCCTGATTCTTATAGATAAAATCCGACAGGAAGAAGAAATCCGCGCCATGGAAAGGGAGCAAGCCAGACAGCTTGCTTTGGAGAATGCCAGAAAATCTTTAAAGCCTGGTGATCTGGTTTTGGTGCAAAGATTTGACAAGCAGGGTGCGATTCAAAGAGTGGATTTTAAAAAAGGAACCGCTTTTGTGAATGTGGGCCTCGGTCAATGGGAAATACCACTCCATGAGCTTATACCCAATATCGAATAAGGCTCAGCTTTAGCTTTTTAATATGTCAGGGATGGATGAGGTCTTTTGGTCGCTTGTTGATGAAAGTGGCATAAGCTCTGGCTTTACTTTATGAATAAATTGAATGATACTTCCAGTGATCAACCCTTCCACGATGGCAAGCGGCAGGTGAACTAGCAAGGTTATGAGAAATACACTGGCAAGATCTGGAACCCCGCAAAAAAACATTACCAGGCAGTTTGCAGTCAGGGAAACTAAAACGGTTATTTCACCTGCGAAGAACCCCGCGGAAAAAATAGAATCTTTCGTGGCTTGTCGCGTTGCAATTGCAATGATTCCTGAGACAGCCATGCAGATGGGAATTACAAAAGCATTGTTTAAAGGGCTAAAGAACCCCTCCGGGGTGAGATAAAAATCTTGTTTTTGGAACGAAATATAAAGTGATCCCGCCACACATGAAAGCACCATTAAGGTTGCAAAATGTGCCAGCATTTCCGCGACGAACAGTAGCCATCTGGGGAAAGTTTCGCCAAGTCTCAATAAACCGACAAATAGTTGTCTGGATAACAAAGCAGGCAGGCTCATGACACAAAGGTTGATGCCCAAGGTAAGGAATCCCCCATGAGAAAACAAAACTGCCTGAAGGAAAAGAGCGGGTGCAAAAGCCAGTACGCATTGCCTTCCCAATATAATTCCGATAAGTCCGTTTAGAAGAAGATGGGCTCTTGGGCCACCTGGAATTTGAATGGGAATAATGGAGGTGATGAAAAACACAGCGCATAGCAGCGCAATTTTTGGAATGTCGGAATCGGCCAGCCTGCGGGTGCCAAACCAAGCGAGTAAACCTGCACAAACCCAACCCAAAGCCAGCCAATGGCCCTCAATCAAGCCGTCAGGCATATGCAGCGCTAGTATGGGGGAAGTAATCACGACTCAAAGACCTGCCGGAAATGTACCAAATGTTCTAGAAGGAATGCCTTTAGCTTGGAGGCGGAAACATCCTCCGGCTTGCAATATTGAATGATTACCACATCCCCTGAGCCACGCTCGGAAATTATTTTTCTTTCGGTTCCCAAATCTCGAATTCTTTCAAGGTTAACTTTCCCCTTGGGGCCGGACAATCGTATTTCAAGACTTTCACATTGTTTTGTTTTTAGAACAGCCCAGATTCTGGATATACCCTTGCTGCGAAAGTTGACCGAGTCTCTCTGCTCCCATTGGGGTGCAATTTCGGTCGAGGCTGAAATAATGGTGTCAAGAATGTCTGGAAGTATACTTTTATCCCAGTAGATTTTCCTACCGACAGGGAAGCCTTTTTCAGAACGGTGCCATTTTTCACCATGTAGTTTCCAAGGCATAAGGTCTTCGGGAGATTTGGAAAGTCTCTGCGTTTGCGAGAAATAAGCTTTGGAAGCTTCTCTAACAAAGTCTTTAAACTCATCTGTGTCGATCTCCTCTTTGCGGAAGACAAGGATCGTCACCTGCTGCCAGGGGGATTTTTTAAGGTTTTTAACCCTTACCCTGGGTTCGTTGCCATAAACCTCTATTCCCTTGGTGTCATTAAGTGTTGGGATACCCAATCGATCATTTAGAGGCGATTCCTGAAATGTGTTTTTCGGAACCCGGAAAACAAATCTTAGCAGCCATTCATGGCCTGTTAACGCATGACAAAACCAGCTTGGAGCCTTCGAGGATTCTGTGAATTCCACGACTCCCCGGTCATTCCAATTGGTTTCGATGAAACCCTTGATGTTCTGGATTTGATCATCCACAAATTCCAGGGCCCCACCTTCCCATCGGCAAGGTTTTCCATCCAGGCTGATGCGGTCTTGGGTGTGCCATTTTCTTCCATCCACATCCCAGGGCATCCGTGCGTCAGCGCCCAGGTCGTCGAGGTTGAATTTTGCGGACATGGCCTGCAAGGCATCTTCCTGACGGAAGATTTTTCGTTCTTCCACCGGGCTGGTTTCCAAAGTTTCCGAAAGTGCCTGGCCTGTGTGGGATATACCAAAATCCTGGGGTGGAAGATCTTTGGCTTCAACTCGTTCCCAAACGCCCCTGGCAACAGCTTCGGGGGTTCCTTGTGCGACAACAATCCCGCCGGATGGCCCAGCCTCTGGTCCAAGGTCAATCACCCAGTCGCAGGTCTTGATCACATCCAGATTATGTTCAACTAAAACCACGGTGTTGCCAAGGTCTGCGAAGCGGTGCAAAACCTCAAGTAACTTTCGAACATCGTCAAAATGCAAACCTGTTGTTGGTTCATCGAGAATATAAATGGTTTTACCGGTGTTTGGCCTGGAGAGTTCTGCGGCTAGTTTCACCCTTTGAGCCTCACCACCAGACAGAGTCGGTGCTGATTGTCCCAATGCCATGTAGCCCAACCCCACATCTTCCAGGGTTTGCAGAATCGTTCGAATGCGAGGTTGATTTTCAAATAGTTTCAAAGCTTCGCTGATGCGCATTTCAAGTACATCAGCGATTGATTTTCCCTTGTAGCGCACAGCCAAAGTTTCCGGGTTGTAACGCTTGCCTTTACAAATGTCACATTCAACCCAAACATCGGGCAGAAAATGCATTTCGATGCATTTTTGGCCATTGCCTTCACAGGCATCACATCTACCACCTGGTTTGTTGAAACTGAATCGCCTCGGTTGGTAACCGCGAATCTTTGCATCGGGAAGCCTGGCAAAAAGATCGCGCAGATGATCAAAGACACCGGTGTAAGTCGCTGGATTAGACTGGGGTGAATTACCAATCGGGTCTTGGTCAACATTGATGACTTTGTCCAAATTCTCCAAGCCTAGAATGTCATCATGGGCCGCAGCAGGCATGCGGGCCCGATGCAATCTTCTGGCCAGTGTTTGGTAAAGTATTTCGTTGATAAGGGAGCTTTTACCGGAACCGCTTACGCCAGTTACAGCCACCAAGGCACCCAGGGGAATGTTCACATCAATGTTTCGGAGGTTGTTTTGCCTTGCCCCTCGAATCGTGATAAAAGCACTGGGTGAATAAAGTCCTTTCCCCTTAGTCTTGATTCTTCGATTCGATGGAACCGGAATGGCTTTTTTGCCGGAAAGGTATTGCCCTGTGAGAGAATCCCTGGACTTCATCAGTTCGGCAGGGGTACCCCTGGCAGTAATCCGTCCACCAAAGTCGCCTGCGCCTGGCCCAAAGTCCAGGAGGTAGTCCGAGTTTGAAATCACTTCGCGATCATGTTCCACCATCACGAGGGTGTTGCCCAGGTCGCGCAATTTTTTCAAGGCTTTTAAGAGACGCTGGTTGTCCCTCGGATGAAGCCCGATTGTTGGTTCATCCAGCACGTACAAAACACCGGTAAGGCCGCTTCCCACCTGGCTGGCCAGTCGAATTCTTTGGGATTCACCTCCGGATAATGTGGGGCCGGATCTCTCCAAGGATACATAATCAAGTCCGACATCAACCAGCAGTTGAAGTCTTCCGGTGATTTCCCGCAATAACTCGCCGGCGATCTTTTTCTGGCTGGCAGTTAATGATAGTTCCTTAAACAGCTTTAACGATTCCTTAAGGGGAAGGAATTCGAGTTCCCCTATGGTTAGCGATGGCTTGCCTTGGCCAAAATGAAGCCTGCAAGCCGAGGCATCGTCTCTTAGCCTTGACCCTTTGCATACCCCGCAGACCACATCACTGACTAATGAATCCAGTTTTTGGCGATAGAACGCGCTTACACGGGATGCTTCTTCCAATGCGCCAAAAAGGCCCTTGTACTGGAATAAAACTTGTTTGTTGGAACCCAAGGGTGTGGTTTCCAACCATTGCTCCCCAAGTCCATGAAATAAAATGCGATGCTGGGAAGGAGCGAAGGATTCCAAAGGGGTGTCTAGTGAAACCCCAGCCGCCTTTGCGATGGCCTGGGCAAATGGAAGGAAATTAGAATTCTCATCCAGTGTTGGCCATGCGGACAAAGCCCCCTGTCTTAGCGACAAAGTCTGATCTCTTACAAAAAGGGCAGGGTTCGCCCCTTGCTGCCTGCCCAACCCCTCGCAGGATGGACACCAACCCAACGGACTATTGAAGGAAAAGTGGTGAGGGTTTAGCGGTTCAAAGCCCCTGCTGCATTTTCCACAGGAGAAGTGCTGGCTAAACCTTTCAACTTTCCAGTGTTCTTCGTCGATTGCGTCATCCGCGAAAGCTATATGAAGCATTCCCCTGCCAAGATCCAGTCCGGATTCAACAGCATCCGCAATACGGGACCTCAGGCCCTTTCTAAGCACCAATCTGTCTACCACCACTTCCAACAGGTGTTTCCTGCGATGGTCGATAGCGGGAAGGTTTTCAATGGAATGGATTTTCCGATCGATCCGAACCCGAAGGAAACCAGACCTTCGGATTTCCTCAAACATTTGTTCGTAAGATTCCTGTCCTTTTCTTTCCAATGGGGCAAGAATGTATATTTTGCTTCCCTCGGGTTGGGAATCGATTTTGTCTATGATTTCGTCAGCGGTTTGGGTTCCAACAGGGATGCCACATTTAGGGCAATAAGGTTCGCCCAATCTACAATACAGAACCCTTAGGTAATCGTGTATCTCGGTAATGGTTCCAACCGTGGAACGGGGGCTTTTGCTGGTGTTTTTCTGCTCTATGGAGATGGCAGGGGATAATCCAGTGACTTGTTCCACCCTGGGTTTCTGCATTTGGCCCAAGAACTGCCTGGCATAAGCTGAAAGCGATTCAATATACCTTCGCTGGCCCTCTGAATAAATCGTGTCAATCGCAAGGGAGCTTTTGCCCGAACCACTTGGGCCGGAGCAAACCGTCATTTTGTCCCTCGGAATGCTTACGGAAACTCCCTTGAGGTTGTGCTGCTGCGCACCCTGCACATCAATGTAGCGAAGTGGTTCGGATGGTTTTTTTCTTACCACGGATTTGGCTTGTTTGGTCGAACCAGCGAGTTTGCGCATTTCCAAATATTGTGCAAGAGACTTCCCGGTGAGGGACTTTTTGCATTGGACCAGTTTCTCGGGGGTGCCGGCGAATAATAATTGACCTCCGTTTTTCCCACCCTCTGGCCCAAGATCGATGACCCAGTCGGCGGTTTTAATCACATCCAGGTTGTGTTCGATCACAAGAACTGTGTTGCCAGCATCAACAAAGTTGTGCAACACCAACAATAGCTTGCGGATATCCTCAAAATGTAGGCCTGTAGTTGGCTCATCCAGCAGGTAAAGGGTTTTTCCCGTGGAACGCTTGCAGAGTTCCCGGGCAAGTTTTACGCGTTGCGCTTCACCACCGGAAAGAGTGGGGGCAGGTTGCCCAAGTTTCATGTAATCCAGTCCCACCTCGTGTAAAGTGGTAAGCATGGAATGAACTTTGGGTATGTTTTGAAAATGCTCCAGTGCCTGCTGGATATCCATTTCCAGTATTTCATGAATGTTTTTGTCCTTGAATCGGACTTGTAAGGTTTCCCGATTAAAGCGCTTTCCTTCACATACCGGACAGGTAACCCATACATCCGCTAGAAAATCCATCTCCAAGCGGGTGCTGCCATTTCCTTCGCAAGCTTCACATCGACCACCAGGACGGTTGAAACTGAACCTGCCTGCCTGATAGCCACGAACCTTGGCTTCGGGCAGGTCGGCAAACAAGTTGCGGATTTCATCAAATACCTTGATGTAGGTGGCAGGGTTGGATCGCGGTGTTCTTCCAATTGGTGATTGGTCTATGTCAATCACCTTGTCAATGTGGTTGTAACCATTGATGGAGTCATGCAGGCCTATTGAGGAATCTTGCAGACTTTCCTCGGCATCCTCGTTGGTTTCATCCTGGGCCTTCAATGGCTTGTTAAGCAGGGTACACAGACCCTTGCGAAGAATATCGTTAATCAGCGAACTTTTTCCGGATCCACTGGCGCCAGTAACGCAAATGAATGATCCGAGCGGGAAATCAACATCCAGATTTTTCAGGTTGTTATGGCGGGCGCCCGTAACGCTTATGGTAAGCCCATTGCCTTTCCGGCGCAGCTTGGGACCTTCAATATCAAGATCACCTTTCAGAAATTTTCCTGTAAGGCTTTGCTTGGATTCAAGTATGTCGGCAAATGTGCCCGAGGCAACAACCTCGCCGCCCCTCACTCCGGGGCCTGGGCCAAAATCTACAATATGATCCGCGGCGCGCATGGTGTCTTCATCATGTTCCACCACGATAACTGTGTTTCCAAAATCACGCAGCTTTTTCAGGCTTTCGATCAGCCTCTCGTTATCCCTGGGGTGCAGCCCAATGCTTGGTTCGTCGAGGATATACAAGACTCCGACAAGACCGCAGCCAATCTGGCCTGCAAGTCTTATGCGCTGTGCTTCACCACCTGAAAGAGTGGGAGCAGACCTGTCCAAGGAAAGGTAATCCAGCCCCAGGTTTAGAAGGAACCCAATTCTGCCACGGAGCTCTTTGAGAACTTCTTCAGCGATTTTTGCTTGTACTGGTGTTAATTTGGATTGAAGAGGGCCACTTGCGGGATCCAACCAGACGGCCAAATCGGAAACTGCCATGTTGCAAAGTTCCACGATGGTTTTGCCCGCAACCTTCACAGACCTTGCTTGCGAATTCAAACGGTTACCATGGCATTGGGGGCATTTCATGACCCGCATATATTTTTCGAGCTGGTATTTTCTTGGGCCTCCTGCTGTTTTTTTAAAACTCGCCAGAAGTTGTGGAATAATCCCTTCCCAAATTCCACCATGTTTCCACACCCCGCCACCACGCATTTTCCATTCGTAAACAATATGTGTATCGCCACTGCCATGAAGAAGGAAGTTTTTGTCGCCTTCGGCGAGATCACCCCATGGTTTCTTAAGATCAATTCCCAGAGTGTCGGCTACGCCGTTGAAAATATGTCTTCGCCAGCGGCCCATCTGGGAAAATTTCCCTATCAGGGGAATGGCCCCACCATGAAAGCTGAGGGTTGGGTCTGGAACCAGCAGGTCTGGGGCGAAACTGTATGATATTCCCAACCCATCGCAACCCATGCACATGCCGGATGGGCTGTTAAAGCTGAATAATTGCGGACTGGGCGGCTCAACACTTTTACTACAGAATAAGCATGCGTAATTGGAAGAAAGAAGAATATCGTCCTGTTTTTGCCCATCGATTTCCGGTGAAATAATCAGTGAGCCCTTTCCCAGAAGCAGGGCCTGTTCCACGGCTTCCGCAAGCCTGGGTCGGGATTCATCATCCAAGGCCAGGCGGTCTATCACCACTTCGATGTAATGCTTGATCTTTCGATCCAATCGCAAGTTTTCTCCAAGCCGGAAAACATTTCCATCAGCCCGTGCCCTGACAAAACCTTTTCGTTGCAGGTCTTCGAACAGGTCCTTGTATTCGCCTTTCTGGCCTCGGATCAAAGGTGCCAATACCAGAAAGCGAGTTCCCTTGGGAAGTGCGAGGATCCGGGAGATAATTTGTTCCCTGGATTGTGCCGTAATTTCTTTGCCACAATCCGGGCAGTGCCCCTGACCTATCCTTGCAAAGAGAACCCTTAGATAATCATGAATTTCAGTGATTGTGCCAACGGTGGAGCGAGGATTTCTTCCGGCGGTTTTTTGCTGGATGCTGATGGTGGGTGAGAGACCAGAGAGGAAGTCCACATCCGGCTTTTGCATCTGACCCAAAAATTGCCTTGCATAACTGGATAGAGACTCGATGTACCGTCTTTGCCCCTCAGCATAAAGGGTATCAAATGCCAGGGAGCTTTTGCCGGAACCACTAACCCCTGTAAACACTATTAATTGATTTTTTGGAAGATTCAGGTGAACATTACGCAGATTATGTTCCCTGGCCCCCCGCACAACAATTTCCTGGGAATCCCTGGTGATGGTAGACATGGCTTTCCTGGAAACTCCACGGGTTGGGGATTAATCTTAAGAATTTGTCACTATTGGATTTATAGCCATTTTTTCGGGGGTTTGAAACCCATGGGTAATTTTTCATGAACTTTGTGGCATTGGTAATGATTTATGGTCATGATTCATGATGGTTGGCATGAAAAATGGAACTTTTTGCCTTATTGATTCGACTAAATGCGGGTTATGGCATTGTCCGACCTAGATGACAAAACTCTGGTCAGTATGGTTCTCAAAGGTAGAAGTTCTGCCTTCGAGGATTTGTTAAAAAAGTACCATGACCGGGTTTACAGGTTGGCTTTTCGCCTTTTGGGAAATACCCAGGATGCTGAGGATGTTATCCAGGATGTTTTTACCCAAGTTTACTTAAGCTTGAAGTCCTTCAAGGGCAACTCAAGCTTTTACACTTGGTTGTTTCGGATAACTTACAATGTGTCGATCACCCACAGGCGTAAAAGGAAAAATGTCATCTCCTTGCAAACAGGGCAGGGGACTGATAGCGCCCCTGAAATAGCGCTGGCTTCGGATGGAAGTGCGCCAGATTTGAACTTGGATCGTGAGGAGAACAAGGCGCTGGTTGAAAAAGCATTGGGAATGCTTTCGATAGAGCACAGGGCTTGTTTGATATTTAAAGAAGTGGAAGGTTTGTCCTACGAGGAAATTGCGGATTCTCTGGAAATACCCGTGGGAACTGTCAGAAGCAGGTTGTTCCGTGCCAGACTTGAATTGAGGGATATCCTTCAGAAGTTGGGTGGAACTGAGACGAAGTAACGCTTGGAATTATACATGCTTTCAGAAAACGAAAAGCTTTTGATCGCCGGACTGGTGGATGAGCAATTATCCCCTGCGGAGAGAATCAACGCGGAGCGACTTATAAAGTGCTCGCCAGAAGCCGTCCGCCTGCTGGAATTATTGCGGAAGGATTCCAAGGAAGTGCAGTTGTTGAAAACATTCAAAGTGCCTGCAGGACTCTCAAATCGAGTTCTGGTTAAATGCAGACAAAATGTACGTGGTTTAAGGCTATCTTCTTCGGCTGATTCGTCATGGTATCAGTATGCGGCTTTGATGGCGGCTGCAAGTGTGCTTTTTATTGCCGGTGGTATTTCCTACCTTTGCATACAGCTATTTGTGAATGTGGGCGATCCGACGAATTCCGGCCTTGCCAATAATGAAAACAAGGAAAAAAGTCTCGAAAAAGCAAAGCCAATATTTGCAAAAACCTCGGACACCAATCTGATTCAAGACAAAGCTTTGAATGAAAAGAATATGGCTTCGGCTAAGCCCGACCTCTTGAAGAATGAGCCTGACCGTTCCCAAATTCAATCCAATGAAAAAGCCAGGCAAAAAGACGGGTTATTGGCAGCCCCGTCCCACGAAATTATTTCCCTTACCAAGGTTGAGACTCCTTTCCCAATGTTGGTTAGGGCTGAGGATTTGGCCAATGCCGCAGAATCCAAGTTTTGGTCTAAAACTCTTAAAAATGAAAAAAGCATTCGCCTGGAGATGGTAACCAAGGAGCCAGTCAGGTTTTTGAACCAGTTAAAAATGCAGTTGGGCAAGAATGGTTTTCTTTCTTTTTCGGATGTGGGTACCTTGGTGAATCTGAAGAATAAAAGCGAGAAAAGTTCTCTTGGGCATTTGGTTTACTTTGAAATCAACAACCCCGAGGAGTTGTCATCGCTGCTTGGGCGAAATCTTCCTGTTACCAAAGAAAAAGAAAAGGCATCCAAGGCTGCTCCCAAAAACGGAAATGCAGTTGCCTTGGATTGGATTGTGATTTCTGCGGCAACGCCCAATGACTCAAAACTTTTGAAGTCTGTTGTTGGTGTTGATTTGCTGGATCAGAAGAATGAATCCAGACCGTCTGGATTTGATTCCAAGAGTAAGTCTGTCAAAAATGCTTTGGTGCTAACCTATTCGCAGGGCCAAAGTCTTGCGACCTCCAGTGAAGTAAAACAGTTCATAGAAGCCAGAAAGCTTGCCGTTCCGGGCAAGCTTCGGGTTTTGCTGGTATTACGCGCCGAAAGCTAGGGAGTATTACTAGTCATTTGTGTTTCAGGCTTTTGGCCAAGCACAATGGGTAGTACTTTCTCATCGAAGTATGGCTGGCCATAAGAACCATAATGGCCGCCATCGTTGCCCAAATCCTTGTCTTCAGGTTTCCAGGCATACTGCCTTAGCCTTCTTGCGGCAAGGATTTCCTCAACATTATCTCGAAGCTTTGGTGAAAAACCAAACCTGCCCGCTGCAACGGTATCTCGAATGTTATCAGCAGTTTTTACCACTCGCATTATGGGACCAAGGATAAAAGTGTCATCCTTGCTGTAGAAAACATGCACCCCTTCCTTGCATGCGGTGAGCGATGGAATAATTGGGTAATCCTTGGAAACGGATGGGGCTAAAAGCACAAGCTTTCGAATTGTGTTGTCATTTAAAAGGGAAACACCGTTTAGGGCCACTGCTGTTCCCGCACTATGAGAAAGTACAGTCACATCGAGGCTAGGGTCCCTTTTAAGCATTAAACGAATGGTTCCCGCCAGTTTTTGGCCGTTTTCGGAAATGTTTCCCAAGTCTGTTTGGTCGCGAACTACGCGCAAATAACCATGAGACCAATGAAACATTTGAAGTTCAGCATTGTTAGGGAATTTTTTCAGGGATTTTTCCAAAACCTTGGAAACTGCCTGGAAATCCCCAGCGCCCTCAACAAGTATGATCACATGTTTCTTGGAGGGGTTTGCTCTCAAACTGCTGGCATAACTGGACGCTAATGCGGTTATTGCCGCATTAAGGAAAGATCGTCTGTTTTGCATGGAATTTGATTCTCCAACTTAAAAACCTTTCATTAAATCGTGTATTCGTGGTTTTTTCTTCACCTTCGATTTAGAGCAATACCTCTGCCGATTTGCATTAAAGACCGCAAAAACGGAACAAATTATCAAAGATGCGTTTTGTAAAAATAGACAAGGTGGGCGATTGGCGCCCATCCTTGATTTTCTTGCAATCTTTGAGCCTTTTTTTTCCGTCTTTAGTTAGGAAGCATATTCACGGCAATCTGAAAATGGTGTTCCATGAAAATCTCAAAAATTGTTTGGTTTGTCATTATTGGACTCTTTGCCGCTAACACGGCGCAGGCCAGAGGCGTTTTAATTCCAGAAGACAAACTTATTCCGCCTTTTGCGCTTACAGCACATCACGCAAACATTCAGATTGAAGATCAGCTTGTCAAAGTTCGCCTGGAACAGGTTTTTGAGAATCCTTCCTCCAGAAATTTAGAAGCAACTTATTGGTTCCCTGTTCCCAAGGGAGCAGCAGTAAATGGTTTTTTCATGTGGGTGGATGGCAAAGAAGTCAAAGGGGAATTGCTGGACGCCACCAAGGCCAGGGAAACCTACCAGAATATTGTCCGAAGAACGATGGACCCCGGGTTGCTGGAATACATGGACGCCCAATGGATTCGGCTAAGGGTGTTTCCCGTGCCAGCAAAAGGAAGGCAAAAGGTTGCCTTGGAATACCTAACTGTAGCTTCCAGGGAACAAAATGTGGTTGAGATGAACTACCCTTGGAAAAATGAATCCAGAAATCATTTTCAACCCGAAGATTTCAGGCTGAATGTGCAACTTAAATCTAAATTAGGGATAGGTAATGTTTACAGCCCATCACATGCGATTTTGGTGGATAGAAAATCTGGCCATGAGGTGGAAATAAAACTGGAAAAGTCCAGAAATCCTTCCCCCCGTGATTTTCAGCTTTATTACACATTGCCTTCAGGCGATGAGATGCATTTTCAGCCAATTTGGCACAGGGTTGCTGGCTCGGAGGATGGTTATTTTGCCTTTTTGATTTCACCTTCTTTTCCCAAGATCAAACGAAAACCAATCCCCCGGGATATGGTTTTTGTCATGGATACTTCAGGTAGCATGCGCGGTCCAAAAATGGATCAGGCTAAAAAAGCCCTGAAGTTTTGCCTTGGAACTTTGAACCAGGAGGACCGCTTTGCTGTGATCAATTTTGCCACTGCGGTAAATGCCTTCAGGCCTGACATGGTGAATGTGCGGGAAGAAATGGTGCGCGAGGCCAAATCTTGGGTGGATTCCCTGGACTCCACTGGTGGTACCGCAATTCACGATGCTTTGATGAAAGCTTTTGAAATGAGAAAAGCGGCCGATGCCAGGCCATTTATTGTGGTGTTTTTTACGGATGGTCTTCCCACGGTGGGTATTACTGATCCCGAGAAAATCCTGCAGGGAGTTCAGTCAAAAATGAATACCCAGACCAGGGTATTTACATTTGGGGTAGGGGATGATGTGAATGCGGTTTTGTTGGATTCAATCGCCGAAAAGAGCAGGGCGGTGGCAACTTATGTACGACCCAGTGAAGACATTGAACAAAAGGCCAGCGGCATGATTTCAAAAATTCAACATCCTGCAATGGTTCAAATCAAAATGAAGGTTGAAGGCTCTGCCAGGCTTGCGGAGGTGTTCCCCCAGGAGATTCCAGACCTTTACGAAGGTTCTCAGGTGGTGGTTTTTGGAAGGTATCAAGGTTATGGAAAGACCCGAATAGCCCTGGTGGGGAAAATCGGGGAAGGCGAGCATATGTTTCACCATGATTTTGAAATACCCGAAAAGACGGATGGAACCAAAAGATTTCTGGAGCCTTTGTGGGCACGAAAAAAAGTTGCATTTCTGCTGGATCAGATAAGGGCTAATGGCGAGAAGAAGGAACTCGTGGATGAGGTGGTTTCTTTGTCGCTAAGGCATGGGATAACCACTCCTTACACAAGTTATCTTGTGGTGCCTGACGGGCCAGTTTATCTGCCACCGGAACCAAGACCCATTCCATATCCCATGCCAAGAGTCCCCCAGGGACTGCTTCCCGCAGATCCTCAGGGGCAGATGAAGAGCGTTTTGGATTTTGCCAGGGAGAATCAAAATGGCTCGGGGCAGTTTTTTCAAAGGCGTGCCCAGTCGATGGAAATGGATTTGGCTAGGCAAACCCAGATAGGGGGTTTGGGGGGAATTGATGCCGCAAAGAAATTGGAAGAAATATCCGCTCTTAACAAGGCGAAAGCGGCAATGAATCGGGATTCCCGGGCCGAAGTGCAGGCTGGAAGACTAGGAGTGGAATTGTCGATTCAGAGCCAGAATCTCAGGCAAGATTATCTTCCCTCCGGTGTGGCAGTGAAGGTTTTTCAGGGAAGGAAATTATTTGAAAGTCGTGGGATTTGGCTGGATGAGTCTTTCAAGTCGGATGCGAAATCACTAACTGTCAAATCCCAAAGCCGGGCCTATTTTCAGCTTTTGGAATCCAGACCAGAATTAAAAGAATTGTTTTTGGTTTCCAATTATCTGGTTTGGATGACGCCTGGAGGTACAGCTCTGGTGATTGATGCCACGCAGGGTAGGGAGGAGTTGGAGCAAGCAGAAATCCAAAGCCTATTTTCCTCGAGATAGATGTTTGTTGGCAAACTTGGAAATTGATTGAAGGCTGATGGCTGGCTGATATCCTTATGAGTGTATTAAAATTGCATCTTTAAGCTCGGGAGGATTAACCCTTGAATAATGTAATTGCTTCAATGTCTTGTCGCAGAAATTTTGTTAAATCATCCCTTTCAGTACTTGCCGGTGCGGGGGCGCTGGCGCATTTATCGCAACCTGCAGAAGCTGCAACCTCTGATGATATTGTTCTAGGCGTCCAGAGCTACACCTACCGTAATTTCGACCTAGAGCCGACTTTGAAGCGCTTGCAGGAACTTGGCGTGAAAAATGCCGAGTTTTATTCCAAACATATTCCTCCCACCAGTAACAGTGCGCAGTTGCAAGCCATATTGAAGCTTTGCAAGGAATACCAGGTGAATCCGGTCGCATTTGGAGTGCAAAGGTTTTCGAAGGATCACGATGCAAACAAAAAGTTTTTTGAATTTGGGAAGGCCCTAGGGTTGAAGTCATTCAGTGCAGACCCCGACCCGGATAGCTTCGATAGCTTGGATAAACTTTGCGAGGAGTTCAAAATTGCGGTGGCTATTCATCCTCATGGACCCGCTGGCAAAGATAAATTGCATCGTTGGTACAGTGCCGAAATCATCATGGCTGCTGTTAAGGATCACCACCCTCTGATTGGTTCCTGTTTGGACACAGGCCATCTCATTCGTTCGGCACAGTTGGGCAAAAACCTTGACCCGGCTCAGCAGATTCGCGTCATGGGCAAGCGTAATTTTGGCATGCATCTCAAAGATCATGACAATCAGCGCAAGACCGATGTTGTTTTTGGAAAAGGTGTTTTAAATGTCAACTCGGTGCTCAAGGCGTTAAAGGAAGTGGGTTTCAAGGGGATGGTTAGCATTGAATACGAGGCAAATCCAAATGATCCGAGTCCGGATTTGAAAGCCTGTGTTGAAATATTCAATAAAGAAGTGAAGTCCATCTAAAACCATCCGGATGATTTTTTGATGTTAACCCAAAGCCAGATTGAAGAATCGAGAAACGCCAAATACAACGCCACCGTGGTCTCCATTCGCAAGGTGCATTCCGACCTGATGGTGCTACGCGTAAAGCCAGATAAGGCAATTCGTCCTCATCGAGCCGGCCAGTACACGCTTCTTGGACTTGGTTTTTGGGAACCCAGGGCAGATGGCTGTCAGGTTGAAAATCTGCCTGATGAAGAATACGGCAAACTTGCAAGAAGGGCCTATTCGGTTTCGTCTTCCATTCTGGGTGATGGGGATTCGTTCCACGATCCATCGCTGCACGATTGGCTGGAGTTTTACATTGTTTTGGTGCGAGAATCTGGAAGGGATATCGCACCAGCGCTTACGCCCCGTCTTTTTTGCCTAAAAGAAGGCGACAGGCTTTTTATGGGTGAGAAAATCACCGGAAACTACAATCTTTCCCTTGTGAAGCCAGATGACGATGTCATTTTCTTTTCCACAGGCACAGGCGAGGCTCCACATAATTACATGACGCTTGAGCTTTTGCGAAATAAACACCAAGGAAGAATACTCTCCGCATGTTGCGTCAGATATTCAAAAGATTTTGGCTATGTGGCGATTCATGAAAAGCTGATGGCAAAGGCTCCGCAATACAAATACCTTCAGTTGGCAACCCGTGAGGGGGATCCATCCAAAAAGCGATATTTGCAAGATGTGGTGTTGTCTGGAGAATTGGAGAGTCATTTGGGGCATAAAATTGACCCTGCAAAAACCCATGTGTTTCTTTGCGGTAACCCCGCAATGATTGGCGCCCCTAACAAAGACAAGGAAACGGGTG
>JBEGQX010000112.1:0-29853 GCA_041180805.1 Planctomycetota bacterium | reverse complement strand
AGAAATGAAATCCTTGAAAGCTCATTGTTTATACCCGCAGAAAAGAAAAAAGGCAGAGCCAAAAAGCTCCGCCTTTAAAAGTTTCAAATAATCAGCTTTTAGCCTAGAAGCAGGTCCGCTTCCCAGCCAACTCTTTCAGCGGAGGTACGAAGCTTTTCCAAGGCGCGATTTTGAATCTGACGAACACGCTCTTTACTAATACGGAGCAGATGACCAATCTGCCTAAGACTGTGTGTTCCACTTCCGGTCAAACCGAACCTTAGGTCCAAAACTTTCTTTTCACGAGGACGAAGGTTGTCCATGAGAAACAAAAGAGCCTCTTGGCGTTCATTGTTTGAACGCTGAATGGTGCTTTCATTGTCAGGCATCGCCTCGGTAAGTTTGAAATCACTGTCATCGTCCAGAACCGCATTTAAAGATACTGGGGTTCTGGTGGCTGTCTGCAAATGTGTAAGATGCTCTAAACTGGAACCAGTTCTGCTGGCGAGTTCCTGTGGAGTTGGCAAATGCTTTCCACCGTGAGCCAAAGCTTCGGATTCTTGCTGGAGCTGACCAAGTTCCTGCAAGTGATGAGGGGAAAGACTAACTAAGTGACTCTGCCTAGCAACCGCAATCTGCAAAGTCTGCCTAATCCACCAAGTTGCATAGGTTGCCAACCTGGTGCCATGACTTACATCAAAACGGTCAATGGCCTGCATAAGGCCGCAAACAGCTTCCTGCAAAAGATCGGCATAACTAAGGGCATGATGACGAAATCGCTTGGCAACATGGGCAGCAAGCCTAATGTTTGCACTGGCAAGGCGATGTTTCAAATGCACATATCGATCATGTAACCTGCGAATTGCTGCTGCATTTCGTGCAGGTTCAATGCAATGGTCCTTAATAAATTGAGCCATTGGCCAAGGCTCAAGGGATGGTCTTTGTGCCCTAAGTTTGGGATATTGCCTGATAAGAGTTCGAACCAATTCACTTTTGGTTTCCCAAAAATCAGCAAGCAACTCCCTTTCTTCTTCAGGGGTCAATAGATCCGAAGAGAATATTGCAGGATTAGTAATGGTACTAAGAACTTCCGCTTCTTTCGGTTCAAGAACTTTTTTTGTACGTTTTGCCTTCATTTTCTTTCCTTAAAATTCTCAATAAAAGCCATTTCCATGAATCCCTTCATAGATTTGGATAAATCAAAACATCGAAATCGCGTGGGAAGAGTCCACTTGAATTTCTTTAAACGCAGAAACCCGTAAATCTCCCAGAAATAACAGGTGCGCTTAAACGATAACGAATCTTATAGGTGAATTCTTCTGATTTCAAGTACTAAATCCGAATATTTCCAAAACATTCCAGTAGTTTGAAAAAACATTATATTCCACCTTCTTTAAAAACCAGGCAACCGAATATTTATCGGCCTATGGTTATTTTTCTTTGCCCAATGCTTGAATTTTCTTTTTCGCAAACTATTACAAACACGTAATCACCGATTTAAATTAAAACAACCTTGAAATCATAATATTCAATCCATTTTCCAAAGATTTTTGTGCTTTTTTTGCCTGAATTCCTAACCGAATTAGCTTTGGCAAAAACCACACATTACAAATAACCCAAAGTAACATCTTTATAAAATTCACTTTTCCATTTTGCAATATTTCACCTAAAGATTCTGGAATTTCATCCCCAATCTCATCAAGAACCGCCCTTACCGAAATTAATTCCACACCTTTTTTGGTTAGCTCCCTATTAACCGACAAATATTCCATCTCTACAAGATCTAAACCTTTTTCACCAAATAATCGTTTTTTTTTCTGCGTTGCTATTTGGTTAAAACAAATAATATTTGCAGGTTTTAAGGTTTCAGAATCTTCCAGAATTGCAGGGAGTTTTTTTGAGGCCGCTAATTCAAATTTTTCGTCAAAAACATTCTTTACCCAAAATAAATCCCCATTCTTGTGCTTTCCCGAACAAGCCCCGGCGTAACCTGCCAGAATTGCATATTTCGGCAAAGGCTCGCCCTCACAAGCCTTGAATATCGAACGGACCGAACTCGAACATTTCTCGCCAACACCAATCACAAAAGTCTGGATCTCAATAATTCCAAGCCAATAAGTGTAGCAGTCAATTTCTGGATGTTTTACCCAATTCCCCCTGTTAAAGCCAAAAGCTGCAGAAGCTTCATCCTTGGTGGGAAAAAGTATCCACAGCTTTTGGACCGGTGACATTTGCAGATCAGGATAATTGCCACATCAGCATTTTGAACGCATCCCCCAATTTACTGTTAACACCCAAAGCGGCAGTGGCTTCGTAACCTGAATGAACAAGACAATGTTCACAACGAGGATCCTTACCATACCCATAATTTTCCCATTCGGTTGTGTTCATTAGCTCGTCGAAAGAATCATAATGACCATCGGTTATCAGGTAGCATGGCCCCTTCCAGCCTTTTACATTTCTGGTTGGATTCCCCCAGGCAGTGCAAGTAAGCTCCCTTTTGCCACTGAGAAATTCAAGGTAAATGGGTGAGGACATCATCTTGTACTTTTTGAACAAGGATTGAGCCTGCTGGAATTTTTCCCTGATATCATCTCTAGTCATAAAAATTTCAGCCGCAGCGTCAGGATTGGTTTCCTTAACGGCAGTATAGCCATATGCCGGGGAAAGCAAGAAACCATCAACCCCAAGACGTGTCAAATAACCTAGCAAAGCATCTATTTCATCCAGATTGGTTTCCTTGTAGATAGTGGTGTTCGAGCAAACCAGGAAACCAGCTTTTTTTGCCGCCTTGATCCCTTCAATGGCGGCCTTGAATACGCCTTTTCGCTCGACAAGAAAATCATGGGTTTCTTCAAGCCCATCAAGATGAACATTGAAAAAGAATCTGTTGCTAGGCTTGAAAAGATCAAGCTTTTTCTCAAGGAAAACACCGTTAGTGCATAAGTAGATATGTTTTCTTCGGTTAAGAATCTGTCGTACTAGGTCACCAATTTCAGGGTAAATAAGCGGTTCCCCGCCGCAAATACTTACTATCGGAGTTCCAGCTTCATCCACCGAGGCCAGACATTCCTCCAAAGTAAGCTTGTCCTTAATTGTTTGGGAATACTCTCGAATTCTTCCACACCCGGTACAGGTAAGATTACAAGCATGCAATGGCTCAAGCATTAGAACCAATGGAAACTTCTTTTGACGGGTGATTTTCTTTTTAGCTATGTAACCAGCCATGCTTGAAGTTAACGAAAGAGGAAAACGCATATTATTAACCTTTCATCCATGAAATTTTTATCAAACAACGCATTCATACCCTTGCTTGCGCAAAAACCGGGACAAAGCCATCAACGGGAAATACAACCGGTAATAGTGGTATTTCAAATAAAACACCTTAGGAAAACCAGTTCCGGTGTGATGCAATTCGTCCCAATTACCATCCGGCCTTTGGGTTCTAATTAGATAATTAATCCCTCTGCGAACAGCTTCAGATTTATGTTCGCCAGCAGATAATAAACCCAAAATAGCCCATGCAGTTTGGGATGGCGTAGGGGCTCCAGTACCTGCGAGGGTAGGATCATCATAAGTTGCGCATGTTTCACCCCATGCGCCATTTGGTTGCTGAATATTCTTAAGCCACGCCACGGCTTTTTGAACCATAGGGTCCTTCGAATCAAAACCAACCGCATTCAAACCCTGCAAAACCTGCCATGTACCATAAATGTAATTCACACCCCATCTACCAATCCAAGCACCCCAAGTTTCCTGTGTGGTCCTAATATAATCGATGGCATTTCTAACATTTATATTATCCTGCATAATCCCAACGCTGCCCAAAGCCTCTAACACCCGGGCTGAAATGTCCGGACATGTTGGATCAAGCATGGCGTTATGATCGGCAAAAGGCACCTTCGTAAGGAATTCCTGATCTATATCTTTATCAAATGCCCCCCAGCCACCATCCCGGTTTTGCATTCCCAAAAGCCACTTGGCAGACCTGCAAATAGCTTCCCGGAAATGAATATCCTTGGCTTTTCCAGCTTTAACCATCGCAAGAATTACCATCACGGAATCATCAACATCTGGATAAAATGCATTTTCGTATTCAAAGAACCAACCACCAGGCTTCAAATCTGGGTTTGAAATTGCCCAATCTCCCCTGAGTTTTACTTCCTTGGAAAGCAACCAATCCATGGATTTTTGCAGAACTTCATTGTGGGAAGGATCGCCTGCGTCAGCCACAGCTATGGAAGCCAGAGCGGTATCCCAGACCGGTGATACACAAGGTTGCAATCTTGCCGTTCCATCCTCCTCGATCACAAGATCCAAAAGTTGCTTCAAAGCCCACTTGAATTCCTCAGAATCCTCGGGCACACCCAAGCATTTTAAGGCGATAACCGTATAAATCATGGGTGGAAAAATCGCCCCGACTCCGTCGGACTGCTGAAAATGCTTCCTCATCCATAAGGCGGCCTTGCTGACAGCTTTTTTCCTTACTGAAGGAAAAAGAGGAATCATACGCTTTAGTAACCAATCAACACCAAGGAAGAAATTACCCCAAGCTAAAAAACTCTTGTCAGGTTTTGCCGGCCATCTTGGCTTTTCAGGTGCTTCCAAAAAAAGCTCCCTAATTCCCATGCAGGAAGGCAATTCCCTTTTTGGTTTGAAAGCCGAGAATATTGAAAGTGGAACCAGAATAGTCCTGGTCCAACTGGACATTTTGTAAATACTAAGCGGAAACCAATTTGGCAAAAGCATGATTTCCGGGGGGACTTCCGGGCAATTGTGGTAAGGATACTGCCCCAAAAGAGCAAGATAAAACCTGGTGAAACTATTACATGCCTCAGCTCCACCAGATGCCAGTATTCGATCCTTAATCCGTTGCATCCAGGGAATATCTGAGCTGGTTCCCGTGATTTTAAGAGCGAAATAGGCTTTTACAGAAACACTCACATCCAGCGGGCCGCCGAAATAATTAGACCATCCGCCCCCGTCGATCTGCTGATTTTCGATAAACTTTGCGGCCTTCAAGCAAAGTGGATCTTTTTCCCTCCCCAAAAACGCCATCATCAAAATGAATTCAGATTCCAGAATCGTATCACCTTCCAACTCAGCGACCCAATGACCGTTGGACCTCTGCTTGGATATCAAACAATCAGCAGCTTGTTTAATGGAAGCTTGTATTTCTGAAAGAAAATCAGAGCTCCCAGAAACCAATCGTGGAGCAGATTTGTCTGGAACTTGTGGTGACAACAACGAGTGCACTGGAATCCTTTCCATCGCCAACACCAATATTTAACAAATGTTAATTTATACCCCCTGATTGGTTTGTGCAAGAAGCAAAGCCAATCACATATTCATTTTACGTACAAAACCATTGTTCTCAAACCAAACCAAGGCATCAACCAAGGATTCTTCCAATGGACGGATTTGCCAACCTGCCTTTCGCAAGGCGACATCTTCCTTAAATCTCATAATGCGACGGGTTAATAAAACGCCAGTGACATTAGCTTGTGGCTGTTCTCCTGAGACAAAGTCTGACCAAAATTCACTTGCCACTGCAAATGCCAGGGCAAAAAAATAAGGAATTTTTCTATCAGGTCGAGGGAGGTTCCGCAATTTAGCGATGATTCCAAAAACTTGTTCAATGGTACGGTTATGCCCTGAAAGTATGTACCTTCGGCCTGGTTCACCCATTCTTGCGGCCAGGAGTATTCCATTGGCTATGTCTCTAACATCAGCCAGATTCAAATCCCCCTCAATGAATTCCCTCCTGCCGTTGTTACAAACATCAATTATCATTCTGGAAGGAGGGCACAGGCCATAATCCCCTGGACCAATTGGCAGGGTTGGATTTACCACTAATACCGGCGCACCTTTTTTTCCCAACCCCAAGGCATAAAGTTCCGCCCGCATTTTGGATCTACAGTATGCCCCGATAGAATCTTGCACACCCACTAACTGATTTTCCCCAATCTCCCCCTGATGTTTCCGGCTTGTAAGGATACTTTCGGTACTTATGTGCACCACCAAATCCAATCTGCTTTCAAGCCCCGCATCCAAAACTGTTCGGGCTCCAATGTTATTTATCAAATGATAATAGGATCGCTTTTTTCGCCAAAGTTTTGGATCAGCCGCCAGATGGAAGACAGCTTTACATCCATTCATTGCGGACAAAATCTCTCGTTTGGAGCATATATCTCCATGCACATGTTCAAAATCTCCTGAAACATTTGTCTTTGGTTTGATTAAATCAAAATTTCTAACTTGAAAACCTTCCGCTATGAATCTTTCAACCAGATTTGACCCTACAAATCCGCTGCCACCTGTCACCAAAACTTTGCAGCCAGGCTTTAACATCGGATGGTTCTCATAATTCCAACACCATAAATGAAAGCTTTTTTAAGGAGATTTAAAAAAAGGCATGAAAAACTTTGTTTTCGATGCAAAGGAACATTCAAGATTCAAATCTAAAAATCATGACTTAATCAGATCATGCAAGCGAATATGCACTGGGCCCAGTTTGCCTCCATAATTTCCTGCCGAAATTGCTACAATTCCGTCCACACAGGCCGCTTTCAGGGCTTTTCGCATGGAATTTTCGACTGCATCCCTATCGACTCCATCGATTACAATTTCATAAACTGCGCCAACGCCCGATCCGAGTTCCGTCTTCCCATTCGCCCTAAGAGTGGGGCAAAAAGCATCGTTAGTGCTTGCCTTTAGTTTTTTATATTTACTACCAACCTTACTTCCGCTTCGAACAATTCCACCAGGGAACGGAAGAATTACTCCTTCAACCGACCTTGCAGCTTCAACTGCCAATTCAGCGGCCTTCAATGCAGAATCAGAGTTTTTCCCAAGAATAAGAATGTTGCCGCCCGCAACACCCTTGAAAGTTCCAAAGACATCTTCGCAAACAAATTCTCCATCCATAACAGGTATCCGCCAATACCTTCTTCCGTCGAGCAATTTGCTAATCTGATTACCATCCCCAAAAAAGCGAAGACTTCCACCAATCTGGATTTTTCTCGAAGGGTCAACCGGAAAGCCGTTGTAAACTGCCGTGGTTGGGCAGGTTAATATGGATTGTCCCACTCGGGAAATAAGGGCTTTTTGCAAGGAATCTCTTGAGAAAGCAAAGAAGAGCAGGGAACAACCAGGTCTGCCGTCGGGAGTCTCATCACAGGCAAGGAATTTTTCAATTCCCGCCTCTGTATCACAACCAATGACCGAGGAAGCATGTCCTGTTGCTGTAATCGCAGCCTTTTGAACCCAATCACGATTGACCGCGGTTACGATAACCCTTGCCCCGGTAATTGGAAATGCCTCGGCAAAAGTATCTATAATTCTCACCCCTTGAAAGTTTAATTCCAGGGGGAGTGTCTGTTGTTCCATACTTCGATTATCCTAATGCTCTTTTAGGAAAATTTAGTCACACCAGGTTTTGCAACTTCTGGTGTTGGGGCGGGCCCAAAATTATAGTTTGCTGGCGAAAGATCTTCCTTGGAATTATAAGCCATATCCCAAGTGATTAATTTGCCGGTATAAGTCGCCATTCTCCCCATGATTGCCATGAGAGTACTTCGAGACATCCATTCACCATCATTGATAGGTTTACCGGCACGAATGCTCGCAAAGAGCTCATTATGTTCGTTTTGATACATATCATCCTGGGTACGCCGAGCCATTTTCCAAGGGTTTTTACCTTTGATTTCATGCTTCATGACATCGCATGAACCTTGGGTGCCCATGATGAAGTCATTAACCTCGTTAAAGCAACCATCTTGCTGCCTTGTATAGCTAAAAACCTTCGCGCCACTTTTGAATTCATAAACAACAGCATGATGGTCAAAAATATGACCAAAATCTGATGATGTTCGTACCTGTCTTCCACCCAAGCCAACAGCAGAAATTGGAGGCTCATCCTTCATGGCCCATATTGTCTTATCAAGACTGTGAATGTGTTGTTCAACAATATGGTCACCGCTTAGCCATGTGTAATAAAGCCAGTTACGAAGCTGGTATTCCATATCAGACCAGCCTTCCTGCCTTTTACGATGCCACAGACCACCAACGAGATAGTTGGTATGCATTGCAACGATATCACCTATCTGGCCTTCGTGAATTCTGTTCATCGTTTCACGCTTGCCAAAGTGATATCGCCAGCAAAGACCTGATACCACTGCAAGGTTTTTGGTCTTTGCGATTCTGCAGGAATCAATCACCGACCGCACACCAGGGGCATCCACTGCAACAGGCTTCTCAGCAAAGACATGCTTGCCTTTTTCGATTGCATACTTGATTTGCATGGGACGGAAATGAGGCGGGGTACAAAGCAGCACAACATCCACGCCGCTATCTATTACCTTTTTAAAAGCATCAATGCCTGTGAATTTCCGTTCTCCAACATTCACTTTTTTGGAAAGTTCTTCATCCTTGTTAAAGCTTTGCAAACTTGCATCCAGCTTATCAGGAAACATATCCCCCATGGCGTGCAGGGAAACTGCCCTATCAGCCCGCATTGCCTGACTGGCCGCACCTGAACCTCGTCCACCACAGCCAACCAAACCAATTTTTAAAACATCACTTCCCTGGGCGAAAACTCCGCCCCCGGCCAACGGTATGGTAGCTGCCGACAAAGCACCTGCCTTTAGAAAACCACGACGATTCGTGTTGATTAAGCTGGAATTGTTCATTTCCATCCCCAATATATTGTTTAAATCCAGGTAAGAGTCTTATATTGCCATGCATTTCTTCTCATAGCAATGAGTTTTTAACCAATTTCTAACTCCTTACAAGGGACTTATCAGGTGGAATTGACAATACTTGGAATTTTGATTATCTGACGCCTGTTTATTGAACCAGAACAGTTTGAAAATGAGAAAATGACAGAGAGCGAAATTCCATATCCCTGGCAGGAAACACTTTCTTTTGAAGCTAATCAACTGGCTTTAAACTCGTCATTTTGGAAAGAGACTCTTAGAAAAAAAAGCCGCAAAGCTCCTATCCCAAAACCATTAACGGAAGAATGGTATTTGGAAATGGAAAAACTGCGTTACAGAAATCAGGGATGGTGGATTCCACATGTTTTAGAATTTGAAAAACATGCTGGTGAAAAAGTCCTTTGCATAGGTGACAACCTGGGTACAGATTGGGTTCAGTACGCTATTAACCAGGCAGAAGTTTGGGTTTCAACACCATTAACCACAGACCAGGAATTAGTGCGAAAGAACTTCCTCATCCGAAATTTGGATTTCAAACACCGCCATTTCGACGAAAAAGGGCTTCCTTATTCAAACAATGAATTCGATGTGGCCGTATTGCAAATTGATAACTTTGATGACATGACAGGCAATAAGATCCATGAGGAAGTATTCAGGGTATTAAAACCCGGTGGAAAACTTCTGGCAGTCGCACCCGCCAGATTTCAGGTGCATTATTTCTTGAACTGCCTGTTCCCCAAAAAAGACTTCTCCATCAAGAATTCAGGCAAATGCTCCGGCTTGGAACTCAGGCAGGCATTCCACAAATTTATCGACACAAAAATCCATAAGCGTCATCTTGCCAAAGTTGATCTTCCACCTCTTTTAAGATGGATTCCAACCCCTTTGGTCGAAAGATCCATCGGCAAATTTCTGGTTTTTAAAGGTAGAAAACCCCTCTCCATGGCACTACCGGCCCTGCAAGCCGCATGATATCCTAACAATCTGGAATCAGTAGCTTTGGATTGGAAGAAATGATATTCACCATTGGTTATTCACTGCTGGAACCACAAGATTTTCTTGGCTTGCTGAAAATGCACAAGATCACCGACCTTTGGGATGTCCGAAGCACTCCTTTCAGCCAAAGGAGGTTTGAATTCAATCGCCAAAACCTTTCCATCTTCCTTCAAACAAATGGAATCAATTACAGGTTTAGTGGCGACGCCCTTGGAGGCAGGCCTTTGGATCAATCCCATTATGATGGTGATGGAGTGGTGGATTACCATAGCGCCAGAAAATCTGAGATATTCCAAAAGGAACTAAACCAACTTCTTGAATTATCTGCGACTTCCAATGTGGCTTTGATGTGTGCGGAAGAAGACCCGTTGCATTGCCACCGTGGGCTGATGATTTTCGCGGAACTAAGAGACCAGCGCCAGAGCGTGGAACATATCCGTAAAGAAGGCTTGTTGGAATCCGCCAAGACTTTTGAAACCAGAGCCATGAAAGAAGCCAGGTTAATCAAAATAGCCCAAGCCCCAAGTTTGTTTGAGGAATCAAACCGGGAGCTTTTTGAAAAAGCTGTGAAAATTCTCACCAAGAAACACGGCTACAGGTTGGAAGAATAAGTTAATTTCCATTTTTGAAAACCAGAAATTTGCAGGGAATGGGCCCATTAAACAATCTGATGTTTTTTTCTGGATTCATTTTTAATTCATTTAGCGCATGGGGATAACCTGTCAGCATTGCCAGGCTCCAGCCGGAAAATCTTTCTCGAAAAATGCCACCTATTTCCCTGTAAAGCCTCGGCATTTCTCTGGCATCTCCAACCCGCACCCCGTAAGGGGGGTTCATCAGCAAAAGACCTGGAGAATATTTCGAGGGATCAATATCCGTGAAGTCTTCCTGAAAAAATCTTATGACGTGACCAACTCCGGCAGCACCGGCTGTTTCTTTGCATGCGTGAAACGAATCTGAACGGGAATCTGAGCCAAAAATCTGACATTCTGCATTTTTGGTGGAACATCCCCTTAATTCATCTCTCATTTTCAAGAAAGTGGAAGCGTTGTAATCAGTCCAAGCCTGAAAACCAAAACGCTTCCTGGTAAGTCCAGGGGCTCTTCCAGTTGCGATCATGGCTGCTTCTATGGGAATAGTTCCGGATCCGCACATGGGATCCCAAAACAACTGATTTTTCTCCCATCCTGAAAGAAGAACCAATCCAGAAGCCAGAGATTCATTGATGGGGGCCTTCCATTGCTTGGGCCTATAGCCACGTTTATGCAAGGAATCGCCCGAACTATCCAGACTTATGACTGCCTTATTGTTATGAAGGTGGAAGTTGATTTTTAGTTGGGGGTTTACACGATCCACGGAAGGCCTTCGGCCCGTCTTATCCACAAACTGATCACATACTGCATCTTTTACCCTTTGGGAGGCAAACATACTATGGGTAAGAAAGGAGTCCCAAACATTTGAATCCACGGAAATGGTTTGGTCCTCATTGGTGTATTCCGACCAATCAATGGACCGCACCATCTGATAAAGTTCACTGTCCGAGCGAATTTCGGTTTCCAATTCGACTCTAAGAATTCTTATCGCTGTACGAAGACAAAGGTTCGCTTTGTAAAGAATTTTCAAATCACCTTCAAAAGAAACACCACAATCTTTTTGGCAGATATTATCTGCATTCAGGTGTTGGACTTCCTGAAATAGAACAGGTTCCAAACCACGGGCACAAGTTGCAAAATATTTGAAAGTTTTCATAAAAAATTCGAGGTAGCAGCTCCCAGCGCAAGTCAGTCACTCGACGCGAGTGCCTGCTCAGCCACTACCTCGAAGACCAAAAGAATTCACAGGCCTGATTAGACATAGGATAGAATATACTTAATTCAGCTGACTTTCAACTTTCTGGCATGAATTTATGACACCAGATCCTCTGCGATTCGTACTGCTGTTCCATGACCATCCATTCCCTCATTACGATTTGATGTTTGAATTCGGAACCGTTCTACAAACCTGGAGGTTATCCAAAAACCTGACCAGTCAGGTTTTTACAGCGGAAAAATTACAGGATCATCGGCTGGCCTACCTTGATTACGAAGGACCCGTGTCCAACGACCGTGGTTCTGTCAAACGCATTGACAAAGGAATTTACTTAACGGCAGCCGTAACAGATGATTTTGTGATGATTGATCTTGAAGGGGATAATTTCAAGGGAACCCTGACTTTGGATCGCATGGGAACGGATAACTGGATGGGCTACTTTAATGGAATCACTTGACTTCCAACAACTTTGCCACCACCCGGTTTCTACCCTGATTTTTGGCATCATACAAATTTGCATCCGCTATCTGAATGAGCTGTTCCGCGGTAAGTGCTGGTTCTCCTTGGGTGTGCGAAACGCCCATGCTTAATGTGATTGGGTAGGGTTTGCCTTCCAATTGAAACGTATGGGTACCAACCATTGTCCGAATCCTTTCGGCAACTTGAACCGCTTTTTCGAGATTTGTCTCAGGTAAGACGACGGCAAATTCCTCACCACCAAACCTGGCAAAAAGCTCTTCCTTGCGAATATTTTGCTTCACAAGGTTGGCGATTTCCCTGAGCGCCTGGTCCCCGGCAAGATGACCCAGTGTGTCGTTTAGTTGTTTGAAATGATCGATATCCATCATGATCAGAGACAACGGGCGCAGGTACCGATTCGAACGGGAAATTTCTCTTTCTAGAAAATCCTTGAAGAATCTCTTGTTTGGACAACCTGTAAGGGCATCCATAATCGTCAGGTTGTAAATAACCTCGTGATAATCGGCCTCTATATTACCGCCGGCAAGAAAACGGTAAATACAGTTACCAACCCTTAGATAATCTCCATCTTTCATCTCTGTGCGATTCGCGGGAACATCGTTCACAAATGTACCGTTTGTGCTCTGCAAATCGTTTGCAAAATACTTGGATTGGCCATCTCTCTCAATAAGGGCATGCTGCCGGGAAACTGAGGCATCTTCCACCTGAATTTCGCAGGTGGGTGCTCGGCCAATCACAACTCTCGAAGTGGTTAATTGATAACGGAGCCCCATGCCAGGCCCGGTGGGATATATCATTACTAAACAGGCATCCCGGCTGGAGGCCATTCCCGGCTTACGAACGCCTGAAACAAGAGTATCCGTAAGTTTGTCTATCGCCATGTTTCAACCCTAGTCAAAATCAAACCTCTTTTGACTATAGGTCAAGAATTCCTAACAGGCAAAAACGAAATTAGGATTTGATTTAATTTATCACCTGGAGCCGTTATTAATCCCAAGCACATTTACCTCTGGAACATTAAGGTCAATCAGCAAAGGTTCCTGGGTTTGTGCCACAGCAACATTTTGGGCTGCATCCCTAACCGTAAGCCTCAAATAGACACTATGAGGGATGTTTGCTGGAACATTCCAGACAAATTTTCCAGTATTGGGCAGCTCGGCTGGACCTATGGGATTCCAAGTACCGTCTTTTTTCTCGCTCCACTCCAAAGTTATTGGGTTATGGGCAAGATTCTTGTCACTTGCCTTCCAAGTTAGCACCAGGGAATCCCTTTGGCCAGGTTCGGGTTGTGGTCCAAAAAGCGTGGCTTCCGGAAAAGTGGTGTCCACTTCCACCCGAATTTGTGGAATATCGCCCTTGGCAGGCGGCGCCTTTCCCAAACCAGCCTTACTTTTAACAACCAGATAAAACCCCGTGGTAACGCTTTCTTGGTTTACAGGTACTTGGATGGAAGTGCGCAAAGGAAGTGCGGATCTTGAATCTGTTACGCTCGGACTCTCGGTATGCACCAAATTCCAAGACTGGCCGTCATCTGTCGTACTGTAAACATCCACAGTCCCCAAGCCTGATGGACCAAATTTGGCGACTTCATAATCAATCTTAACCTGTTTTTTGCTTATGATTTGAAGCTGGGGAAGAACCCTTTTGGTTGCACCGGTTACAGGCGTGGCCGGAGCACCAGAAAAACTATTCCCAGCAGAAGAAGCAAGCACTTGATTGGGTTGTGAATTAGCCAAACCATTGCTCCAAGACGGTATCGGTTGGGTTGGGGTTGTCATTCCGGCGTCCGAAATTGTGTTCGTTGATCTGGAAACCGGCATGGCAGGAATAGGATTTGGAATCCCTGAATTAACTTCAAAAGCACCAGGAGCCGTAACTGGAACAGAAAATGGAGCCGGCTTATTGGTTGCTACCGGTGGTATAGACAACTTTTCTTCATTTCCATCTATGGAACCAGTTTTGGGAACTGGTGTAAAAACACTTTTATCCTGCGTTTGATTTCCTTTGAACGGTTCCATCGGTGGAATTTGAGAATTCTTGGCGGCTGGAACGGCAACCAAGCTTTCGGTTTTTTTATCCCCAATGTCCTCAATAATGGATGTGTAATTACCAGCTAGGTCAGTAACCTGCATCCTTACTGTTATTCCACCGCCACCTTGAACTTTAAAGGTGCCGGTTCCCTCTGCAGCAGGTTTTATGGAAATTGGAAGCCACTCATTTCCATCGTTCCCCTCAATCTTGCAATCCAACTTCATCGACTTCAAATCCAGATTTGCGTCTTTGGCACTCCATTTTACCCGGATTTCCTCACCCTGTTTTTCCACTTTCATGCTGATTTCTGGCTTTTGGGTATCAACTGCCACCTTTTGGCCAACTGTTCCAGCATGAACTTCCCTGGGTTCTTGATTTCCTTTATGGTCCACAATAACAACACTAAACCAATAGTTACCATCTTCCTTGGCATGGTGCGTAAAGGCCTCTTGTGAGGGAAGCGCCCTTGAGGAAATTTCCCAAGTTTTGCCCCTATCTTTTGAAACATAAAGAACAAGCTCTTTGATATCATTCTTTCTTTCTTGCTGAATTCGAATGGGTATCTGGAACTTGCTGGTATTTAGAGGCCATTCTTCCACTTGTGGCTGTTGAAAGAAAGTCCCCAGCAGAGCCATCCCAGCCAACTTGATAATCATGACCAAACTCCAGGTTCCTAGATTTCCAATCGAATGCGCAAGAAGCGGATTCTTAGGATTTATCGGCTTAACCAGTATTACTTCTTCAGATATTCCCAGCTTTTCGGAAAAAAGATTCAAGTTATAATCACGAGAGCCTCGCTCAAATTTTTCAACGCTTGGATGTGATTTAATCGATGGAAAAAGACCCCGTTTGCGGAATGCTTGTGGATCCCTCCAAAGCTGCCAAAAAGGTTTCTTATGAGGGCAACACTTTCTATTTCTGCCATGCTAGCTGCGCCACCAAGTTTTCGCTAAACCCCGCCTTTTACCTAGACCCACCTGCGTTAAAAATTAAGCGGAAAGACAGTTTTAAAAAGGGAATGCGATTTTATTGCCCAATGGATCCTGAAATCATTCGTGACGCACCGGATAGTTGCCCAAAGTGTGGCATGGAATTGGAACCTTTAGGTTTTCAGAATGTGCAAAACCATTCAAAAGAACGGGGTAGGGAACTCTATAAAATCATTATTTGCATCCTGCTTTGGCTGCCGCTCTTTTCATTTCATCTGGCAAATATTCATCCCCATGGCCCCTTACTTGCTGTACAAGGCGTTATTTCTGCGATTATAGTTTTTGGATTTGGGTGGCAGATCCTAAGAAATTTCGTTTATTCCATAAAAACATTGAACTTCAACATGTTTACCTTGGTGGGTTTGGGGATTCTTTCCTCGGAAATAATCAGCCTCGTTTCCTTGCTAACCGAAAAGGGTCCGAATTATTTTGAGGCGGCTTCCGGTATTGTTGTACTCATGATGATCGGAACATTTTTAGAAGGAAACCTTCACAGAAAAGTCAATATTTCCCTGCTTAAACTGATTAGTTCCCAGAACACTTTGGTCCGAGTCCGTGGCCCCGGTGGGGTTGAACACGAAATGCCCTTGGAACTTGTTCAAATTGGTGATGAATTACTTATTCAACCAAGTCAGCAAGTTCCTTTGGATGGGGTTGTAATAAGCGGTTTTTCCACGTTGGATTGCTCCAGTATTACAGGAGAATCCATCCCAGAGGATATCGGCCCCGGTGATAAAATTTTGTCCGGCTCTATCAACTGCACTGGATTAATTGTTCTTCAGGCAACCAGTACCGGTGATGAATCTACCATTACAAAAATCTTACGAAAGGTGGAGGAAGCCCAAACAAGCAGAATGCCCATCCAAAATCTTGTGGACAAAATTGCCAAATGGGTTGTGCCAACTGTGCTTCTTATATCCACACTAACTTTTTTAGCTTGGATTTTTTCTAATCAGGAAAATGCTTTGGAATACGCACTAAACAATGCCATAAGTGTGCTTGTAATCGCTTGCCCATGCGCGCTTGGTTTGGCAACCCCGATGGCCATTGCGGTTGGGGCGGCCAAGGCAGCTCACCTTGGAATTCTTGTCTCACGAGGAGAAGATTTCCAAAGATTGCACCTTGCTGACACCCTTGTGGTTGACAAAACAGGCACACTTACCGAAGGAAAACCAAGGATTAAAAGTATCACTAATTATACCTCCTTTGAAGAATCAACATTTCTAAAAAAAATCACCCCGGTTGCTCAGGGAAGCTCTCACCCCCTATCTAAAGCGATATACCAAGAGTCAATTCGTAGAAACATTCAAATCGCAACCGCAACCGGGATCATTGAAAAACCTGGAGAAGGTCTTCAAGGAGAAGTTGACGGTATAAAAATTATTCTGGGAAAAAAAGATTTTGTTTTCTCTAAGGTGCATTCGGATCCAAAAATCCAATACCAGGAACCCGATACAGCTTCACCCAGAATTTTTATTGGATTCAATGAAAAGTTGGCTGGTTGGATTGAATTTGAAGACAGAATTCGCCAAAGCTCCCCAAGTGCAATGTCCGAGATTAGAAAAATGGGACTCGATATCATTCTTCTCACAGGCGACCAAGCAAATGTTGCGCAAAAGGTTGCCACCGAATTGAAAATAACCAACTATCATGGCAATTTATCACCCCTGGGAAAGGCATCTTTCATTAAAGAACTGATTTCAAAGGGAAAAACAGTCGCAATGGCTGGTGATGGGACAAATGACGCACCTGGACTTTCCACAGCACAAATTGGTATTTCCATGGGTACAGGCACAGATCTTGCCAAGGAAAGCGCTGGGTTGGTAATTCTAAACAGTGATTTACAATCCATCCAAAAAGCAATTTATCTAAGCAAATTCACCATGAATGCAATACGTCAAAACCTTATTCTGGCGTTCGCCTACAACCTATTATGCATTCCCGTTGCTGCTTTTGGATTTTTGAATCCCCTAATCGCTGGAATTGCAATGACAATTAGCTCTTTATCGGTTTTAGCTAATTCCCTCCGTTTACTTTGGCACCGTGTTTAATTTGAATTTGTTTTTATAAAAGGTAAAATTAGAACTTAGAAAGCGACAAAAGATGCCTACCCCAAAGCAACCCTTGGCAGATTTTCTGCAGGGGAAACAAAGAATTCTGGTCACAACCCATGCCCGTCCTGATGGCGATGCACTGGGCTCATGTACAGCCATGGCAGAACTATTGGAGAAATTAGGTAAGAAACCGGAAATCATCACACCAACACCTTACTCCCCAAAATACGATTTCATGTGCACAAACCGCCCAGTGAAAGCCTTTGAAAAGGACAAAACTTCGGGAAATTGGGATGGTTTGATGGTTTTAGATACCGGAACTTGGAATCAACTTGCAGAGATGGGAGACTGGATAAAAAAACAATCTTTCCCAATTTGCGTTCTGGATCATCATGTTACCCAGGATAATCTTGGATATCCACTACTGGTTGATACTAACGCAGAAGCTACAGGAAGGCTGGTTTATGAGTGTTTTGAGCACTTTTCAGTTACACCCTCCGCTTATGCTGCAAACCAAATTTTTGTAGCTCTTGCCACCGATACTGGTTGGTTCAGGCACGCAAATACCACTACAGACAGTTTGGCATTGGCTGCCCGGCTTTTAGCTCTTGGAGCCCAAACAACTTCAAATTATGATCTCCTTTTTGATTCTAATTCATTTTCAAGGCAGCGCCTCATAGGCACTGTGCTGGAGAGAATTTCTAGCCGACAGAATGGAAAGATTGTTTTTTCATGGCTAAGCTTGAAAGATTTCGAAAAAAACCAGGCCAAGTTTCCTGATGCCGAAGATGTCATCATGTATCTAAGAGGAACAAAGGGAGCAGAGATAATTGTGTTTTTCCTGGAAGTGAATGAAAACACCACCCGAGTTAACTTTCGATCCAGAAACAATTTAAATGTTTGCCAAATAGCCCAGTCATTTGGAGGAGGGGGGCACAAGCTTGCTGCCGGTGCCTCGGTCGATATGAAACTTGAAAATGCGATGGAAAAGGTTCTGAAAGCTTGCGAAGGAACAATCCTCTCAACCAAAATTGAGGTTAAAAATGCTTAATGAATCCAAGCTTAAGGCACTCCCTTTGCCAGCCAAAATTGTTCTGACCACCTTTTTGCTAAGTGTTGGTGTTGGGTTCTCCTCTGCACTGGTAAACCTTCATTTTCAATCTGCCGACGCCGGGCAGCCCCTTCCAGGACCTAATGAAACCGTCGCAGAGTTTCATGGTTCCGGCCATCCATCCCAAATGATCAAATTATTGACAGCCCACGAAGGCAAGGCTTTCAATGGCTCTGGAAGTATGAAAAGCGCCTTTACAAAACGCAGGGCCGGCGGCATGGCCAAGGCATTAAAAAATAAAAAAGCAGAGCTTCTGGAAAAAGCAGAACAAAACTTCACCAATGACCCAAAAGGATTTGCAGCCGAAAAAGCAAAGATTAATTCCGATGGATATGTTGAAAAACTTGTTCTCGAGGATTTAGATGGGGAAAGGCTGGCTTTACTGGCTTGGATACAAAACGGCTACAAAAAAGAATTTTACGATAATTCTGAACAACAGGGATTTCCTCTTAATGGCGATCTTTTAAAACTTGCCATCACCCCAAGGTTCGTTAACAAAAGCGAAGACGGCAAACAAATATTTGCCAATATCCATGGGATCATTGAAACCAGATGTGTGAGATGCCACGATGAAGGGGTGGGTGGAATTGCCTCCAGTTTCCCCCTGAACAGCTATGAAACTTTTGCGGCCTACTGTGAAGAAGAGAAATCCGATGCAAAATCACTGGATAAGCTTGCCTTGTCTTCACATGTCCATCTGTTGGGTTTCGCAACTCTCTATGGCCTAACCGGCTTGTGCCTTGCTTTCTCCGGTTACCCAACCTGGCTGAGAGGATTGATCGCTCCGGGGGCACTGATTTTTCAGGTCATAGAAATTTCTTGCTGGTGGCTGGCACGGCTTGAAGCGCCTGCCGGTTCATTTTTTGCAAGCGCCATACCACCATTGGGAGGAATTGTGGCTATGTGCCTTTTGGCACAAATCGTACTCTCTATTTGGGACATGTATGAATCTAACGGAAGAAAAATGATCGTTACAATCTTCGTGCTGGCATTTATCATTATTTCCATCATTGGCATCAAGGTGATTATTCCATTCCTCAAAGAAGAGAAGGGCAAAACTATCCCACCCCAATCAGGGGGGATCAAATCCACCATGACTCCACGGATTACACCTGCAGAGCCGTCCCATACCTTTTAGCGCACCTTTAAAAGGACCATATTTTTGAACAGCGGATATAAAATACTCACTGCAAGAAGGATGGAATTTACAAAGTGCTGGCAATATCGGGCGAAGCAATGCCTGGTAGCACCGCACCATGCCTATCAAAATTGTTTCGAATAATTTATTGAACAATCTCACTGGAACCACCAGCCCCTGAGTGAAACTGCCCCAGCTTTAATCCTGCTTGTTCAATTGCATACAAAGCATCGGCAAAAACAAAATCCTGCCGGGGAGATGGAATACAAACCAGATCAAAACCCTTTTTCCACCATTCTTGGCTAATCCGAAACGACTCCCGGAATATTCTTTTCAAATAGTTCCTTCGAACTGAATTTCCATGCCTTTTACCAACCGAAACGCCAAGCCGATTGATATCACGGCTGTTGGGACAAAAAAAGAATGTGACTCCTCCAAAGTTCATTTTTTTTCGACATGCCAAAACCACCCGAAATTCACCGGGCGTCTTCAACTTCATCGCTTTACCAAAACTTTGATTAATCACTATTTACCAACCCATTATTTCCAAGAAAGATTACTTCTGGCATCCACGGGGCAGGTGACTGATAGTTCCTCGACTAATTTTTTCGATTTTTCATCCAGCACTTGAGGAAGTATGATTTTCACCTGAACAAACATATCGCCTCCCGCTATTCCCTTGCCTTTGATTCTAAATCTTGCCCCACTTGATACCCCTGCAGGAACTTTCATTGAGATACTTGTTCCATCTATTGCCGGCACATCAGCCTTGGTACCCAGGAAAGCCTCATAAACAGAAAGAGGAAGTTCAAGAATAATGTTATTTTCCTCTCTGACAAAATAGTCATGGGACTTGGAGCGAATCGTTAAAAATAAATCCCCACCATCATGCCCTTGTCCTGCAAGGCGGATTTTGCCTCCCTCCCTGATTCCTTGGGGGATATTTACATCCAACTTGGTATTTTCCACCGTCAAAGGAACTTTCCCGCCCCTAGCTATGGTTTCCAAAGGAATTTCTATTTCAGCCTGAATATCCTGGGGTGGCTTTGCTCGTCTCCTGCCTTTATTTCTTTTCCCAAACAATTCCCCAAAATCAAATCCAGATCCTCCACCTTGGCCCATTCCTCCAAACATTTTGGCAAGATCATCCATGTTAATATTCTGGGCTCCACCGGAATTACCCCAACCGAAGCCCCCCGGGCCACCACCCGCAAATCCTGATGGATCTGCAAAACCAAATTGGTCGTACTTTGCCTTTTTATCTTTGTCACTGAGAATCTCGAAGGCATCTTGCACTTCTTTAAAAGTTGACTCTGCCTGTTTGTCACCAGGGTTTCTATCCGGATGATATTGCCTGGCCAGTTTACGATAGGCTTTTTTAATATCTTCTTCACTGGCAGCTTTACCAACTCCCAGCACTTCGTATGGATCTCTTGGCATTTCAGTTTACTTCCAGATTAAATCCTTGGAAACCTATTAGTATTCTAAGGAAGAAAGCCCTTACTGCAAAAAGTAACCTTACAACCACGAAAAAAGTTGCAATTACAGGTTGCACTGCTGATGAATATTGCTTATCAAAGGACTTTACCTTGACCAAAGGGCTTGAATTCAAATGCACTCCAATGGCATACCCAGACTTTTAGCTTTTCAGGACTTTCATTTTCCGATACTTGCAAAATCTTGCATAAAAATCCCAGTCAAGGAAATTCCAACCCTAAAACCTGTTGTTAACTCAAAGCTACCTCATCCGTTTAGCCCGACTATTTTGAAAAACATGGATGATCAAACTCTTATTGCGATGAATTGCATTCTGAAAGCCAGCGAACAGGAAGGATTGGAAATTTCCAAGTTCAAGCAATGGGGTCTTGCAACCTGTCCAAGACATCCAGGCAGACGAAGGCTTCTTACAACTTTTAAAAAATTCGAAAGGGAAGGGGCGTGGATTGTAAGCCCGCATTCAGTAACCTATGATGCCCTGCATTCTCCTGCTGGCCTTATAAGCCAGGCTTTTCAGATTAATGGCCCTTGCATTGGCGCGGGTGGACTGGCAGGGTTGGAGGGGCAGGCTATTCTTGCTGCAACCAGTTTATTTCACCTTGGCAAGGTGGATGCCGTATGGGCTGTAATCACGCTGCCAGAACAGGAAACAGCCTCAAGCGAACAGCCTGAATCATTTCCGGAACAATTGTTTGCGTTCGCTATTGCGCTGGGGAAGCCTGAATCTGAAGTTAAAGACGGGGTAGAGGCGATCCATATCAAGCACTCCAGGGTCGAAGAAAATCAAACGACGAAGCTCACCTCGCAAATGATTCAAAAAATTTGTGATTCCAACGAATGCCCCTGGTGGTTTCACTTGTCTGATGGGTGCCATGCAAAGTTCTCCAGATTTAAAAAGGAAAAATAACATGGATTCGAAAGAACCCATTTGCATAACCGGCATAGGAGTTGGCTGCCCGTTAGGTTTTGATTTTGAGACAGTCTCAGCGGCACTTCTCTCAGGAAAATCTGGAGTTTCTCATGTAAGGCACTTCGATGCCTCGAACCACCCCAGCCAAATCGCTGCAAGTATTGGCCCAATTCCATCACCAAACGGCATTAGTGGGGAAGTTTTCACAAAACTAACCGCAAAAGAAAAACTGTATCTGCATTGCGCCAGTCAAGCCGTGGAAGATGCCGGCATATCCAGGGAGTTTCATCGTCTTAAAACAGGATTCATCACTGGGGCAGGACCGGAATGGCTCTTAAGCTGGGAAGATGATTTTCTAACGGGTGGCAATAATATACTTCTTCCGGGACGGGAACTAAGACCCCACGAACAATTCGCCAAGGAACATCTGGAAATCAAAGGCCCCTCCCTTCAAATCTCCTCAGCTTGCGCAAGTGGCAACCATACTTTACTTCTTGCCACCGAGTGGCTGAGAAATGGAATTGTGGATTGCTGCATCGCCGGGGCTTGTGCAATCAATGTCACACCATTGACTTTAGCCTCTTTTGGAAACCTAAGGGCCCTTTCCAGGCGAAACCAAGATCCTCAAAAAGCATCACGTCCGTTCGATAAAAACCGGGATGGCTTTGTTCTTGGTGAAGGAGGAGCGCTTTTTGTTTTGGAAACACTGGATAGTGCCATGCGCAGGGGAGCCAAACCCCACACATTTATCGTGGGAGGCGGCTGCACCTCGGATGCTTATCATCCTGTAACACCAAACCCAGATACATCAAAAATAGAAGAAGCGATCCATCTAGCCCTTGAACAATCGAACCTAAAGCCCGCCGACATCGGATACATTAATGCTCATGGAACCAGCACTCCGCTAGGAGATGCTTGTGAAGCCAGGGCAATCAAAAATCTGCTGGGGGAATCGTCTAAAAAAATACCAGTAAGTTCCACGAAGGGAATGACAGGGCATCTTCTTGCCGCATCGAGTGCCATAGAAACCGTTTCATGCATTGTGGCACTAAAATCACAAATGATTCCGCCAACCATCAATCTTGATGAACCCGACCCGGAATGTGACTTATTTCATGTCCCCAACCAATCCATCCGCCACGAAATGAACCATGTTCTATCAAACTCGTTTGGTTTTGGCGGAAGCAACAGTTGTGTGGTGTTTGCAAAAGCATAAAAGCCCACCCGATTCAAAACCGGGCAAGCTTTTATGTGTAGGATTTGTTTATTTAGAACAGGAACTGGAAATCTAAAGAAGGACCACCAAAGAAGGTTGTACCGATCTGGTTAGAACCATTTGTCTGGCTAAAATTATAATTAAACTGTTGTGAAGCTTCTGAAACCCCGAATGCCCAGAGAACGTTATAACCTGCCCGCATTCTGCAGCGTTCCAGCAGCAAAAAGTCTGCATACAGGGCAATTTCAACCACAGATCCAAAAGTGGTTCCGTTTTGACCACCCTGAAAACCAACCAATTTATCCCCTCGAACAAGGGAAACATTGGAATCCCACCAGTTTACACCAGCCGATCCTTTTGCAAAACTACCAATGCCGAGGTGTTTTAAAACTCGCATATTATGCTCGTAACCCATCTGAAGCCCCAAAAGATTATTGTTGGTCCTTGTGTAGTAATTGGCTTCTAAAGCGGGATTGGCACCCAAAGAAGTTTGGTTTGCATCAGTCCCAACAATCATGTTTTCAAACATGTTGAAGTACCTTAAACCAAATAAGAATTCAAAATCTTTGATTGCATTTGAGGCTCTTCGATAATTAAATTCCACATTCCCCACAGCGTCATTAAGTGTTGTCGTTATGGAACTTGCATTTTGAAATAATCCAGCAAATCCTGCTGGAGCTCCAGTTGCACCAAACGGACTAGAAACCTGCCCAGGGGCATAAGAGCTAATTTGCTTCGAATTTTGCGGGATATAAAACCCATAAAACTCAAACATGTGATTGTTAAAGATATACCCAAGAGTAACTTGTGGCCCCCAAGCCATTACCGGGTTAATGCCATTAAAATTCTGGCCAGGCAAGGTTGGGCCAGGCGTAGTTACCTGCAATGAAATTGGGTTTTGCCGCATCAGGGCTCTGGCACCAACAGAACCATAATAGGTCGATTCAAAAATATAAGGCTCTTCCATGAACGCTGATGGCGCTCTTGAGGATATACTTAAGTCTTCCTGATCATCAGAAGGCATACCAGCCATCATGGGCCCAAATGACTGAGGCATTCCCTGTGCTGGTCCGCTAGCACCAAGTGGTATTGGCTCGGGCAAAGGCCCACCAGAGGGAAATTGGGAAAAAGCGAAATTCCCGTGGAAGAGAAAAGCAACTCCCAAAAACAATCCTGCTAAACGCTTTTTCATTTTGCACCTTCCAGATTTCCCAGACTACCCACACATTCCAAAACCGTGTACCCAAAAATCACATTTATCCTCTCTATCAGGAATCGACAGAATAAAGGTGAATCTTAAAAAAATCCGAAAATAAGAACCCTTAATTAAACTCAGCCAATTCAACCCATTTTAACCCGCTATCGCGGTTAGGATTGACCTTCCAGATGCATTGAAGTTATGAGTAATTCTTCTTTCATTAGGGTTAAAAAATGGCAAGACTTTCACTTTATTTGGCTTTGGCTACCTTTGCTGTAATAGGCTTGGCATTGGGGACGGGAATCTATTCCCTACTTAGGCATGAGCCAACTTTTTACAGGATCCAAATGGCAAAGGCGGAACCCAAAAGCATTGAAAAAGCCAAGGAATTCGCTTCGGAATGTATTGAGTTTATTGCGGCGGTGGGAACCGAAAAAGAGTGGTTCGCCCAATTCAAAGAAGAAAACATTAATTGCTTTTTTGCTGAGGAATCTTCCCAAAAAGGCAAACCCGAGAAAATCCTTCCTGATTTTCTTCAATCTCCCCGAATAGCTTTGGAAAACGACCGCTTACGCTTCGCTTTTCGTTTGGGTTCTGGAAAACTTAGCACTGTGGTAAGTGCTGATTTAAAATTATGGCTCGCTAAAGACGAACCCAATGTAATGGCAATACAAATCTCGTCCTTGAAGGCTGGAGCCATTCCAGTGTCACTGGTTTCGATCTTCGATAGATTACTTGATCAGGCCAGACAAAATGGAATTGATGCAAACTGGTACAGATACAAAGGAAACCCGGTTGTTGTGATTCGTTTTCAGGCTGATCAAGCAAGACCAACCATGCTATTTCAAGCCCTTGAAGTGGAAAAAGGTAGCATCACCATCCGTGGAAAAAATCTTGAAATAAACAGAACTGCAGCAGCCTCCACGGCTAACTGATTAAATTAAAGCAGGGTACTTATTCCTAATAACCTGATTGATCACTTGGACGCAACAATCTTCACCCAAGGCACTTGAATTCATTAAAAGATCAAAATCAAAAGGATCCTGCTTTAACGAAGGAAAATTCTTCTTGATATACTCAAGCCTTTTTTGATCGTTAGAAATCACTTTTTGTGTTGCGACCTGTTTGGTACATCTGTCGTATTGTGAAATATAAGCTATGCGATCTTCCATGGGGGAAACAACACGAACATGCAACCTACTCTCTCTGGGTAACAATAGACCTGCACCAGCTCCAACAAAAACCGTTTTCCCAAGATACCCAAGGGAAAGAATGATTTTTGCAAAATTCTCAAAGTCACTATTGGGGTTAACAATATTTCTTTGTGTAAGTTCACTCCAATTAAAATCCACCCAATCTTTTATTGATGGAGAAATCAGAGTATTTAATTCCTGCAGTACAGTCTGATGGCTTGCCATGTATTGAAGAATTTCATGATCATATACCTGCCAACCAAGTTTTTTCGCAAGCATTCTTCCTATGGAACCACCTCTGGCTCCATATTCCCTGCTAATACACAAACTTATCCCCGGTCTGTCTTGAACTGCGAAATCCGGGAATAGCTCTCCACGGTAACCATGCCTGGGTATTTCAGCCAAAGATTCAAAACTATTACCAGATAAACCATGAAACTCTTCCATTTCTCACCCCAAACCTCATCGTCCGAGACGCAATTCTTTTTCCCTGAATATCAACACCCCGACGATCAAAAAAACTGCAGAAATAGTAACTAACACAATCCTCGCATAACCAGCAGAGAAGGGCAAATAGACATTGGGATTTTCCAAAATCAACCCTATTTCATTGCATCCATTAAAAACAAGGCTCCTGCCATAAAAAGCAACGCTAAACTGTTTCAATGAACCTGGCATACTTCCTAAAAAGGCTTCCACCACAAGGGTGTAACATATGGCAATTAAACCCGGCCTTGAAAAACACGCGCCTAACATAAAAAAAACAGACGAATAGGCAATCACCACAAGAAAAACCGGAAACCAAAAAAGATTAAAGGCCATCAAACCTGGCTTTCCCCCCAACCAACATAAAACCCAGTAACCGCCCAAACACCATGCAAGAACCGGAGGAAGAGTAGCCAGCCACCTACCAATATAAATTCCCTCCCGGGGCAATGGCCTTGAAAACAACCAAAAAATGGTTTTGTTTTCCCACTCAGAACCGAGGCCGGATATCGAAAAACTCAACACCCAAATTGGAAGCATTAACCCAAAAACTAATGGGTTAACTATATTTCGAACAAACACCGAAAGACCTGACTCCTTTACACAGGCATCAACAGCGCTTGCAACCAGGCAACTAACAAATATCGCATCAGAATTAGTTCCTACCACTCCACCAAAACCATTAAGCACCATGGCAGTTCGCTGGACTGGCATCCCTTGAGTGAACCTGGGTCGATAGTTTTTCATCGACCACATCCCCTTGGCGGATACGGATGCTATAACCCCAGCCATCAGCAAAAGAAAAGCTCCAGAAATGAACATCATCGATCTTGATGCGTTTATGGAGCACAAAGATCTCCTGAATATCAACCAGGCCCCGCCCACAATATCTTTGATTTCATTCATCCGGACAAACCATTCTTAAAAAACGCGGACATGGTTTTACCAGTGTCAGATTCCTCTAGAACTTCAAAACCCACCAAACCACTTGAGGTGTCAGCAACTTTGGTTGTCAGCCATTCCAGGACATCCTCAAGCCTTGTCACTTTTAAAAACAATTTTGTTTCATGCGTTTTCGAGAATTCCATCAAACTCAAAAGCGATTGTTTTTGCCGAATCACTTCAGTTGCCAAATTGGCCCGTGAATTTTCCGAGTCAAATTCAAGCGAGAGAGTAGACACGCAATCTTCCAAGGTTTGCCTTGCTATTCCCAAGGGTCCCGCACAGGTAATTCTTCCAGATCTTAAAAAAACGACACGATTGGTCAATTTCTGAATCTCTGGCAACTCATGACTTGACAACAAAATCGTTTTTCCTTCCCGAGAAAGGGAATCTAAAATCTGAACCAAATCACGCCGACCCAAAGGATCTATTCCTCGAAACGGCTCATCAAGAACAAGTAAATTCGCATCTGTAAGCAAAGAACAAGCTAATTTCACCTTCTGTCGATTACCCAAAGAGCATCGTGGGACAGGAATTTTCCTAAAAGAGCTTATGGAAAATTTTTCCATCAAATAGTTGATTCTTATCGAAGCCTTTTGACTTTGTAAACCTGATAATTCAGCCATCTGACCAAGAAAATCAACAACGCTCACCCCTCGGGGATAAGAGTCATGGTCCGGGCAAAATCCGATCATTCTTTTGGAGGAATATATCCATGGATCTTTACCAAATACCCTTACAGTTCCCAGAGAAGGGCGCGAAATTCCCGCAACAATCGAAAGTAATGTACTTTTACCAGCCCCATTTGCCCCAAGAAGCGCGGTAATACCAGGTCTCAACTCAAGACTTAATTCATTCAATGCAAGAATTTTGCCATGCCATTTCGAAACTTTCTGGCACCAAACGGAAGGGACTGAAATATCAGGATGGTTTTTGACAAACATTTTTTAGTTTTCAAAGGCCCTTTCACCCGTCAGATAAATTTTCTTTAAAATCGCAAGGGAAAAAGACACTGTAACTGCCAGCATCAAAGCTGCAAGCCAGGGACTCAAAGTTTTATCACCACCCGCTTGCGCCAAAACAGGTTGGGCCCCAAGGCATTTTTCACCCAACCTTTCCAAGCAGTACCAATAATCAAACATTCTAAACGCAATATCGAATTTCAATGTTTCCACCATCACCAAAACAAGAGCTGGCACCAAAAAAAATACCCCCGACCAAAACAAAATAATATTAATGGTGCCCCTCAATAGTGCTGCCGAAACAAGGAAAGGCAAAACCAAACCTAAATTGATCAATAACGAGTATCCCAGTATTCCCACCAAAGTCCTGAAACTTCCAAAAAGGTAATCCCATGAATCCAATAGACAAATTTCAATAAAGAGCAGAATGGATGGCAAAGGGATTAACAAAAACACCAAAAATGATGCTGCTAAAAACTTACCGAGAAGGTATTTGATTATCCCTTTTGGTCTCGATGAATAAAAAGGCATGGTGCCTTGGGTCAAATCATCGCCTACAAGATTTACACCGGCAAAAATAAGCACAAGAATCAAGGTTCTCGATTCTATCGCAATGAAGTTCCTGAACGTCTCTGGAGACCCATCCATTTTTAGGGCATTTCGAAGAAATTGCAGTAAATCTCCCGGATTAGCCCTGCCAAAACCACCAATCTTAACCATCTCTTCAGATTGCAATTCGGCGAGCCAGAAAAACAGATATTGCCCGAAAAAATAAAACAAAAAAGCAATCATCGCCAATGAATAAAGGCCCCAGAATAATTTCCTTTTGCCAAGTACCAAAAGAGATTCTCGTGCTATGGCAAAACTTCCATACCACCATGGATTTTTGGCTCCCACCCATGGACGATATTCCAAGTTAAATCTTTTGACCGATTCATTTTGCATCAGTTTTATCACTCACCATTTTCACAAAAATATCCTCAAGAGAAGTTTGTTGAGGACGACTTTTTCTCATGTAAGCCCCTCGGGCTATAATTTCCTTGTAAAGTGTTTGTGCATTCTCGATAGAAACCAAATATTCCCCATCCGCCACTTCCACCCACTTGTCGCCCTCCAGTTTGATGGAGGATGGCTCAATTTGAACTAACAAATGAGCATCTGTGGATGAAATTAAATTTTCTAATTTTCCTTCAGCAAGGCATCTACCATTATTCATCAAAACAACAAAATCACAAATATCCCGGACATCCTCAAGTAAATGAGTGGACAGCAGAATATTTTTCCCATGTTCTTTGGCAAAAAATTTTAAGTAGGCTAACATTTGCTCCCGTGCGGGAGGATCCAATGCTGAGGTGGGCTCATCTAAAACCAGAAAGTCAGGATCATGTACCAAAGCTTGGGCGAGTTTTACCTTTTGAACCATTCCTGCAGAATACTCCCCAACCTGCCTGTATCTGGCCTCAGAAAGGCCAAGACAATCCAGTAATTCATGCGACCTTCTAAGAGAATCTTTTCTTGGTAAGCCCTCAAGTTCCCCGGAATAGGAGACAAAATCCAGTCCGCTCATAGCAGGTATGATGGCTTTCGCCTCGCTCATGTATCCAATGGAAAAGCCACCTTGTGTGGTACCATTCCTGAAATACTGAATACTTCCACCATCAGGCGTTATCAAGCCAAGCAACAATTTTAAAAATGTTGATTTACCGGCACCATTTGGACCAAGCAAACCAGTTATTCCCGGATTAATTTTAAAGCAGAGATCATTTAGAACTAACTTTTCACCAAATTGCTTTATCAAATGATCAACAACAACCACGGGTGGTTGGTCAATCTGAAAGCTTAGCTTGGTATCCATAATCAATGAAAATCAGTCACTGTTAAGGGCGGATATGGCTTCTTGCCGGTTGTTGTAAATTGGCCAAAGGGTATCCAGAGCTGTTATGTGCAAAAGTTCCCTGGCACTTTTTGAAGGATCACAAATTACAACTTCACACCCATGGTGCTTCACTCTTTTGTGGCACCGAAGTAAAAATCCAAGAAACATGGAACCGACAAACTCAATCCCGCCAAGGTCAAAAATAAGCCCACTTGGACGCATTTTGTCCAATGGTTCCAAAACTAGCTGAGTGGCTGCGCTCATTAGTT
>JBEGQX010000111.1:0-33656 GCA_041180805.1 Planctomycetota bacterium | reverse complement strand
GGCTTCCATGCGCATTTTCTTGATCAGGTCGTTGCGGAAATCCCTGCCAAACTGATCCAGGAAAAGTTGCCAGAGAGTATCAGGTTCCTTTGAACGCACGGATGCATTCTCATAGATCTTTTTAAACTCTGCGGGGCTTGGTGCGGACCGTGAAACCAGAATTGTAACGTAATAGGTGGTTTCCGGGCGGTCGCGAACCACCAGGGATTCCCCGGGCTTTTTAAGGCTGGCAATTTGTTCCACAAGGTTGGCCCTGGGGAATGAAATCACTTCGGTTGGAACCCTGAAGGGGAGATAGGTTTTTGCCTGGCCTGGTCCGGTGGTATTTTGGGGCACTAATCTTGTCACACCGTTCAATTCCTTCAGATCGGAAACCTTGGGTTTGCCCGACTGGGAACCGAAGAAACTTTGAACTTCTTTCACCAAGTCGGAATAGGCAGGCGCCCAAGTTTTCTTTTTGGCCTCATCGGAAATTTTTTCGGCTTCAGTGCGGGCTAGCTTGCGTGCGCGCTGTAGTTTCCAAGCAAAAATGATATCAGACTTGGCTTCATCAAAAGTACGATCCTTCGCAGCCATGTCCTCGGAACGCCAGATCAAATAAGGCTCTCTGGAGAATATCCAGCGGCTTGGATCATTCTGGAAATTACGGTCATCCGGTGACCAGCGAAGAGATTCAAAAGTGCCCACCCCGGAAAAGAAGAGCTGCCAAAATTCCGGTGCCTGCGGCGCATCTTTATAGGATTCCAGAAAAGATTTTTTCAGGTCGGCCAAGTCGGAATCATTGTTGATTTCAAAGTATGGCTTGGCGGATTTCATGGATTTCAACTCAACACCGAATTTTGCGGGGGCCTCGGCAATCAGCTTGTTGGCCTCTTCGGGCTTGTTCTTCAGCTTGCCAAGTTCCTCGGTGAAAAGTACCAGGTTTTCCCGCATCAGCCTTGGTGCGGAAATATCCAGATATTTTTCAAACAGACTGCCCACAACGGTCGACATTTCAGGTACCGTGGGAACGTAAGAGAAGGGCAATGCGATTGCGGAATATGGGTCCATGGAGGCTGCTGACAGTACCGCGCTTGGCAGTGCTTTCAGGCGGACTTTTGCCTCATAGGCGAGGGCCCCGCCTGGGAATGTGGCAGCATTTTGAAAAATGGAACCCAGAGTAAGGGCTGAACCCGCAACCTGGCCAACCAGAGCCGCAGCCAAATCCGGTCGGTTAATACTTTGTTCGTGAAGGGATTCTGCGCTTGAGAACGGAGGATCAATCCAAGATGTTCTGGATTCGCGGAAAATTCGGTACTCCGAGAACATTGGCTCCTGAGCAAAGCCCGTGATAATGTTTCCCAAGTTTCCGGCCAACGAAGCGCCAAATGCATCACCTTGCAGGCCACCAAGCGTACGCATCACAAAAGGTGCCAGGGCATTAACCTGGGCTTTTTTGCGGAAAATAGGGGCCTCCGCCTTGGCGGTGGCATACTGGGCTTTTACTTTTCTGGGTGCGCGAAAACCAGGCTTATCCGATTCTGGATTTAGTTCGTTTTCCTTGAAGTCATTGAAATATGCCTTCATTTCAGCTTCAGTCGGTTCTTCCTTGACTTGGGAAATGAAGTCCTTTGCCTGAACAGGCAACATGACTACCCCAAGGGAGGAACGTTGATCTTTGTAGAATTCAAAGAAATCCGCGGCGTTCGGGGAAACAGCGTTTCCCAACCTTTGCATGGGTTCACGAAGGTCACGGAATCCACGGACTCCAACAGCTTCCCCAAGCACAGATTCCTTGGCCATCACCACGCGGAATTCATCCGTGAGCCCTTTGAGTAATTCGGTCTCGTTAATCATGCCGTTGCGCGCAATGCCTTGAACACTGGGGATAGACCTCAGAGCGGCATTTTCCGGCCAGATTTCCTGATTGGCAGCCTCTCGGTTTACATTTCTACGAACATCATTTTCAGTCAGTTGAATGCCCAATTTGTCAGCTGTTTTCAGCCAAACCATGAAATCCAACAAATCCTCGGGGGATTTGCCACCACCAAAATACATTTCATCCTGTCCACGCATGGCGGCATTGGTTTCCCAGGCTTCAAATCCTAAAGAGGTTGCCAAAGTATCCAAGGTTCGGGCCTGTTCGGCGGATTTGGTGGCTTGTGCCTGTGCGGAAAGAAAACTTAGGTCATTTTGAACACTCATCATCTGCCAGCCGGGGGGGAGACGCATTTGCTGGGCAAAAAAAGGATTTCTTCGCATGCCCCAGCCTTGCATTACTCTTCCAAAGGGATTTTCCTGGCCTTCTTTGATGTCTTTTTGTTGTTTTTCCAGTTCAGTCATGGCCATATTGACACCCATGGCCGCGGAGCGAATCATAAAGCTGTTCGCCAAGTCCCTTTGCCGGGCTATTTTGTCCAAATCTGCTTCATGTACGGTCTTGCCGTACAATGTGGCCACTTTTGGAGTGGGTCTGGCACTGGTGGCGAGCCATTCCTGCAAGGTCTGGAAAAGATCACCCTGGCCGAAGGAAAAAACAAACACAATCATGCACACGATGGATGCAATAGCCATCAATGTTCTTTGATTTTTACGAAATCCTTCAAATGGATTGAAAGCCATGAAACGAATCCTTTGCGAAGTCGAACTGTCCTTCTGTGGACTACTATTACCTTGACTATTACCAAATCCTTATATTATGGGATATTGGTAGGGTCGGGCAAATTGGGATTGTAGCTTGTGTGCTGAATCCCACAACCTCAAAATATACGTAGCAGGGATTCTATTCCAGATACCAGTTGGAACCAAAGAGAAAAATCGGGAGTTCGCAGCGTGGCTAAAAAACAGAAAAAAAGTCTGGTCATCGTGGAATCTCCAGCGAAGGCGAAAACCATCCAAAAATATCTTGGAGATGGTTTCGATGTCGCCGCAAGCAAAGGGCATGTGCGCGATTTGCCAAAAAGCAAGTTTGGCATCGACATTGAGGCTGGATGGGTGCCCACCTACAGAAATCTTTCCGACCGCAAGGATGAATTGGCCGCCTTGAAAAAATTAGCCTCCAAGGCGGATATGGTCTATCTTGCGCCCGATCCGGATCGCGAGGGAGAGGCTATCGCATGGCACCTTAGCGAATCTTTGGGGCTGGATGCTAAAAACACCCGGAGAATTAAATTCAACGAAATCACCAAGAAGGCCGTTACAGAGGCTTTTAATGGTGCCAGTTCCATCAACATGGACTTGGTAAACGCCCAGGAGGCACGCAGGTTCCTGGATCGCGTGGTGGGTTACAACCTTTCCCCGCTTCTCAGCAGGGTGCTGGCCGGTGAATTAAGCGCTGGTAGGGTGCAATCAGTCGCGGTTCGCCTTATTGTCGAACGCGAAAGAGATATTCAAAACTTCAAGCCTGAGGAATACTGGCGTATTCTTGCCGCCCTAAGCCCTGATGGCAAACCGGTTCGCAAAAAGCTTCTAACCGTTAAGAAAGCCAAGGGAACCAAAGAGGCGGACGACGATGAAGAGGAAAATATCTCCGAAACCGATTCCGATGCGCCAACCAATTCCACTCCCGAATCCAAGGGCCTTCCTGAAGGCACCTTCATGGCGGAACTGAATGAGTGGGATGGCAAAAAGTTTGAATCCGGTTCTGAAGAGCAAACCATGGCCATTGCCGAGGAGCTTGAAAAAGGCTCTTACGCTGTTTCCAAGCTGGAACAAAAGGATCGCGAGGAAAAAGCACCACCGCCATTTACCACCAGTACCTTGCAGCAGCAGGCGAGCATAAGGTTGCGCTATGGTGCGAAGAAAACCATGGGGCTGGCCCAGATGCTTTACCAGGGTGTTAACCTTGGGTCTGAGGGGTCCGTGGCGTTGATTACTTACATGAGAACGGACAGCACCCGCGTATCAGATGACGCGTTGAAAAACTGCCGCGAGCAAATCGCCAAGGATCATGGGGAAAACTACCTTCCCGAAAAACCAAACCGCTTCGCATCTGGAAAAAGCGCGCAGGAGGCTCATGAGGCCATCCGCCCGACCGATCTTTCCTACACGCCTGAAAGAATCTCCAAGCTCCTGCCATCGGATCAGGCAAGGCTGTATGCGTTAATCTATAACCGCTTTGTCGCCAGTCAGATGAAGCCAGCGGTTTTTTCCGTCACCCAGGTCGAGGTTACCTCGGGCAAGGGATTATTCAAGGCACAGGGAAAAATCCTAAAATTCCCTGGTTATCGCAAGGTTTTGGCACCCGGTGGAAAGCAGGAAGACACGCTTTTGCCGGAATTAAAGGACAAGCAATCCCTCAACCTGATGGATCTAATTGCTTCCCAGCATTTTACCCAGCCACCTCCGCGCTACAGCGAAGCCAGCTTGGTCAAAGTGCTTGAAAAAGAGGGGATTGGCAGGCCAAGTACCTATGCGACCATTATCAGCAAAATTCAGGAACGCAATTATGTTGAATTGAAAGAACGAAGGTTCTTCGCCACTGAAATCGGAATGAAAGTGACCGATTTGTTGGTTGAATATTTTCCGAATGTGATGGACTTGAAATTTACCAGTCACATGGAAGAGGAACTGGATCAGATTGAAACATTGGCGGTGCCCCGTAACAAGGTATTGGATGAGTTTTTTGGTCCATTCGATGCATCGTTGAAGGATGCCCGCCAAAAAATGCCGGGTGCCAGTGAAAAATGCCCCAAGTGTGGCAAGGAAATCATCGAACGATATAGTCGCCGTGGCAGATTTTATGGCTGCGAAGGTTATCCCGAATGTGATTACATCAAGCGGGCCGAAGGTCAGGAGCCTCGCGAAAAGCCCATTGTCACCGAGCATGTTTGCCCAGTTTGTTCCAAGCCAATGTTGCAGCGCACTGGAAAGACAGGGGTTTTTCTTGGTTGCTCAGGCTATCCGGAATGCACCACGACCATGAGTTTGGATCCGGAGGGCAAGCCGGTGATAACCTCCAAAACCACGGAACATATGTGCGAAAAGTGTGGCAAGGCCATGGTGGTTCGGCAGGGTCGCCGTGGGCCGTTCCTTGCTTGCAGCGGTTACCCCAAGTGCAAGAACGCCAAGGATGTGGATGCGGATGGCAATCCTGTCAAGCCTCTTGACCTGGGGATTGCTTGCGAAAAGTGTGGCGGGCCGATGAATGTCCGCCGTGGGCCCCGAGGTCCGTTTCTGGGTTGTGCTGCTTATCCCAAGTGTCGCAGTACCAAGCCGGTACCAGAGGAACACAAGGAACAAGTTAACAAGATGTTTCCCCCACCGGTTAAAAAAGAAGTGCCGGAAGTGGAAATCACAGACACTTGCCCCGAGTGTGACGGCCCCATGAAATTACGACCTGGCAGGGGAGGATTTTTCCTGGGTTGTACCAAGTACCCCAAGTGCAAAGGTACCAAGAAGCTCGATCCGGAATTTGCGGAGAAGTTGCAGTTTCCTGGAATGAACAAAAGTTAATCGATTCTTTCTTCCTCGAAGTCGATTTTTCGCAGGTGCGCTTCTGTATGAAAGGTGGGGGTTGGTAACATTCCCACCAAGTTCATCAGTTGTTCTTTAGATAGATTTTCTTTTCTGGTGCCGCATCCCCGGAAAATGGTGTTTCCCCTCTTCAGCGAAAGAATTTCACGCCGGGTTCTACCCTTCGGGGCGTCGGGCCATTTCCCAATTCTTTCCCGAAAATCAAAGAAATGCTCCGCGATGTCTTTCATGTAACGCCAGTAAGCCTGGCTATCGGTTTGCAGGAACAATAAACCGGATGGTTGCAATACTCGATGAACCGCTGCGAGGAACCGGGGGGTTATAAGCCTTTCCTCGTATTTTGATGGGTCGTGATAGGGTTGGGGATGATAACAATGTAATTCCGCAACGCTGTCTGGTTTCAGCAGCTTTTCCACAAGTTTAAGTCCATCCGCCACCATAAAACGGATGTTGTTTAGGCCACGCTGGTTTCCACGCCTGGTGGCATAACGAATGACCACAGGTAAAGGATCCGCACCAAGATGATCGTGATCCGGTCGCCAAACCGCGCTACCAATTAAAAACCTTCCATTTCCACAACCCACATCCACCACAAGTGGTGCCTTGCGTTGAAATATTTCCTGTGAGTTCAAAAAGCCTACCGTGGGAAGGCTTTTCAAGGCTGTATTGGTCCACTGCGCCTGTTCGAGGATTTCACCAGCGATTGGAACACCGAACTCGCGCTCGATTTTTCTGCGTTTTTTTTCTTCCATGGCCCGCCGGACTTAGGGGTTCAGGGCATTCAACAGTGACTGGCTTAGGCTGGATATGTTCTTGATAGCGGTGTCCATTCCAATGCTGGAAACATTTTCCAGATGTCTGACGACGGCACTTCCCACGATGATTCCATCCGCATGGTCACGAAGCAATGTGGCGTGATGGGGTTTGCTGATACCAAAACCAACGCACAATGGAAGTTTGGTTTGCTGTTTTAACCAGCGAAGGTTCTCCAGCAACTTTTCAGGTAAGCTGTCACGCTCGCCGGTAATACCGCTGACACTAACGCAATAAACAAATCCGGTGCAGTTGGCCAGGATCATCTTCGCGCGATCCTGAGGGGTGTTGGGAGTAATCAACTGGATGATCGCGAGGGATTTCTCCCCAAGGTCTTTTGCCAGGGATATAGATTCCTCTGCTGGAAGATCCGGGACTATCAGTCCTGAAAACCCACTTTCCAAGCAGGCTTTTATGAATTTTTCCCTGCCAAAACGGTGGATGATACTCGCTGCAACCATGCCAACGAGGGGCGTTTTAAGGCCTTCTTTGTCCAGGATAGCCTTGGCATTCTTTACAGCCGCGAATAATCCATCGATCTTCATTCCCTTGGACAGCGCACGCGTGTACGAAGCCTGTATAACCGGCCCATCTGCAATCGGATCGCTGTATGGAAATCCAATCTCTATGATGGTGGCACCTTGCCTGGCTAACTCCACGATCAGCTTTTCGGTCGATCCGAGGTCGGGGTCTCCCGCACCAATGAAAGGAATGAACGCTTTCTTGTTCTGATCCCTGAGTCTGGCAAAGGTTTCGTCAATCGGGTTCATGGCTTATATCTCATGATAAACATAGGAAAAAATGATTAATCCAGGCTTTCGCCAGTCACCCGGGCAACTTCATAGCAATCTTTGTCGCCCCTTCCTGAAAAGCAAACCACTACAATTTGATCTTTGGGTAGCTTTGCGGCAATACGCATAGCCTCCACCACTGCATGTGATGTTTCAAGGGCTGGTAAAATGCCCTCAAGCCTTGAACAAAGATGGAACCCCTCCAATGCCTCTTGGTCATTGATACTGGTGTATTTAACCCTTCCAGCATCCTTCCAGTAGGCGTGTTCAGGCCCTACCCCCGGGTAATCCAATCCTGCGGATACGGAATGCACATCGGCGGTCTGGCCATCCGGGTCTTGCAGGACATAGCTGAATGTCCCATGAAGAATTCCAGGTGCGCCATGGCAAAGTGTTGCAGCATGTTTACCGGGTTTGTCCTCAAGCCCACCAGCTTCCACGCCAACCAGTTCCACTCCATGATCTTGAATGAAAGGGTAGAACATTCCCGCGGCGTTACTGCCGCCACCCACACTGGCCACCACCACGTGCGGTAGCCTTCCCAGATTTTGCAGGCATTGTTCCCGGGCTTCCGCTCCTATTACGGACTGAAAATCCCGCACTATCCAGGGGAACGGATGGGGGCCAACCGCGCTTCCCAGAATGTAATGGGTGTCACCCACGGATGACATCCAATCACGCATCGCCTCGTTGACGGCATCCCTAAGAGTTCGACTTCCAGATGTGACCGAAAAAACCTCGGAGCCCATGGCTTTCATCTTGAAGACATTCAATTTTTGTCTGCGAATATCTTCCTCGCCCATGTAGACCCTGCATGGAAAACCAAAGAGGGCACAGGCGGTCGCAGTGGCAACACCATGCTGTCCTGCTCCGGTCTCCGCGATGATTCGCTTTTTGCCCATGCGTTTTGCAAGCAGGGCCTGTCCGATGGCGTTATTAATCTTATGGGCCCCTGTGTGGTTCAGGTCTTCTCGCTTCAGGTAGATTCTTGCTCCACCCGCTTGTTCGGTAAGCCTTTGGGCAAAATATAATCGGGATGGCCTGCCAACATATTCTTCCAGGTAACGGTGGAATTCCTTCATGAAAGAAGGATCTTTGCGAGCCTTGTCGTATTCCACGGTTAGCTCTGTTAGGGCTTCCATAAGTGTTTCTGGCACAAATCTGCCACCAAAGGCGCCAAATCGGCCCGTGGAATCTGGTATTGATTGGAGTGCGGTTGCCATGATCTTCCCATTAAAATCGAGAATAAGCTGATGCATTCAACCTAGACTTGCGATGCCGTTGGGTCAAGCGAACGTTTTGTCCAGACTCTTGCATACTTCGCAATGATCGATTGGAATGCATTTATGGGGTTGTATCCAGAGAAATCATTTTGGCTCACAAGGTGGTTGGAAATGCCAGAATTACCGGAAGTGGAAACCGTGGTGAGGGATCTCCGCCCTCTATTGGCGGACAGATTGCTTGCAAATATTTCCACATCGGGAAGCAAGTTGCGAAGGCCATGGAAAAAAGAATGGGGTAATCAATTAGAGGGCAAAAAAATCCTAGGCTTAAGACGAAGGGGGAAATGGATCTTGATGGATATTTCAGGGGATTTCTGCCTGATCATCCATTTGGGAATGACGGGGCAACTGTGTGTTTTCCCCAGCCAAGAACCTCTGGAGGATCATACCCATTTGGTTTTTAAGTTGGGAAACGGCGCTTACCAACTGCGTTTCAGGGATGTTCGAAGGTTTGGGAGCGCAGAGTTGATTACTTCTGCGAAGGTCACCGATTTTTTTGAGCAAAAACGCATCGGGCCAGAGCCTTTTGATGTGGACCCGGATTATTGGCACAAGGCGATAAAAGCAAGCAAACGGAATATGAAGGCAATCTTGTTAGACCAGCAGGTTGTCTGCGGGGTGGGTAATATCTATGCCGATGAATCTTTGTACGCCGCAGGCATTCACCCTGCCAGAAAAGGTGCTTCCCTCTCGTATGAGGAAAGCCAGAAGCTTAGAAAATGCGTGGAAAAAGTATTGAAAAATGCCATTGAAAAACGTGGTTCCACGATTCGAGATTACATTGGGGGATCCAGGCTGAAGGGTGGATTTCAGGATGAATTCATGGTGTATGGCAGGGATGAGGAGTCCTGCATGAAGTGTAACTCCAAGATTCACTGGCAGGTTCTTGCTGGCAGGTCGAGCCATTTTTGTCCTAAATGTCAACCCGCCAAACCATCCAAACGATAAGATATCTATCTTGTGGATTCCCGTTTTAAAGGCTTGGGCGCTGGTGATAGATGTCCTACAAGGCTTTCAAAAGGTTGCTGGGTGAAACTAGTCTGGAAAGGAAATGCCGTTTCCTTTTCGGTGGTTTCATTCTCATTCTTATCATTGGAAGTTTTTCACTGTATGCCTACCAGACCGAGCACCTTGCTTACGAGCAAATTCCCACAACTTGCAGGTTGCTGGTAAGCCAGATTGTGGATCATCTGTTGACATCGGTGTGCAAACCGGTTGGGCCGCAGGGAAAGGCGATTGAGGGGGCCTCGCCCGTTACTGTGGACACGGCGAAGGCCTTGGCGGATTTTCGAAGGCAGTGGGAAAAGACCTGGCCAAGGGCGCTCAAGGAGTATCGCTACAGGCTGATTTTGCCCAATGCCACCAAGCCTGAAAACAAGCCGGATGACCAGTTTGGAAATGAACAGCTTCAGGACTTTGTGAATAACCCGGATCACAACGAGGAAAACAAACTTTACCTTTCCAGGTCTGTGAATCATTATTACGCCGCGATCCGGGCATCCAAGGCATGTCTTGGATGTCACCAGCAACTAAGCGCTTCCACCAAGGAAAATGATCTGCTGGCCATGATCCAGATTGATGTGGATATTCCAATTGATTCCATCGAAAAGCAAGTTCACATCAATCGTGCCATTCTCATCTCGAACGCATTGATAACCGCGTTGCTGATCATGGGTGGTAGTTACCTGATAGTAAGGTATGTCATTGTGAAGCCTGTGACCCACTTGAAAGATGTATCGGATGCCATTAGCGCGGGCGAGTTGAATGTGCGCAGTGACATCCAGACTGGTGATGAATTTGAAGATTTAAGTCATGCGTTCAATCGCATGCTTCGCAACCTTGTCAGCATGCAGGACAAGATGAAAAAAGTGAACAGTGACTTGGATCGCAAGGTGGATGAACTGGCCCAGGCTAACCTTGCGCTTTTTGAATCGAACCGGCTGAAGAGTGATTTTTTGGCCAAGATGTCTCACGAATTGCGAACCCCGCTGAATTCCATTCTTGGATTCAGTGACCTGCTTATTAGCAGCCAGGGAGTTCAGGAGAAACATTCCCGCTGGGCGGGAAATATTCGATCCAGCGGCGAGCAGTTGCTAACGCTGATCAATGAAATCCTTGACCTTGCCAAGATTGAAGCCGGCAAAATGGATGTCAGCATCACGGAGTTTAGCCTGGATGATGTCAGTGAGGGACTGATAACCATGGCCCGACCGCTGGCAGAGCGCAAGAATATTGATCTTCGCTCAATAATATCGCCGGAAATCCCAACTCTTCGGCAGGATAAGGTCAAGCTTCAGCAGATATTGGCGAACCTGCTTTCCAACGCGGTAAAGTTCACGCCGGAGGGTGGCAAGGTTACCCTGAAGGGCGAATTGGAAGGTAAGAATATCCGCCTTACGGTTGTTGACACCGGGGTGGGAATTGCACCTGAGGAGCAGGAACTGGTTTTTGAAAAGTTCCGACAGGCAGGGAACACACTGACCCGCGAACATGATGGAACCGGTTTGGGATTGTCGATAGTTCGTGAGCTGGCAAGGCTTTTGGGTGGGGAAGTTTCTTTGGAAAGCGAACTCGGCAAGGGCAGTACTTTTACCGTCATATTGCCCATAGAGCTGAGTAATGAACCCAGATTGGAAGTGGATCTTTCTTACGGAAATATCGATTTTTCCAAAGCAAGAAGGGTTGAACCCCAGATTGAGGAACCCAAGCCCATCCTGCCGATTAACCCGGAAAAACCCGCATCCTAAGCCTGAGTTTTAAGGAAGTCATCCACCTGGGATTTGGTGGGCGAGCCACGCTGTGCACCAGGATGAAGGGCTTTCATCGCGGCGGCGGCGCTGGCAAGGCGAAGTCTTTCCTGCAAGGTTGCACCTTGAGCCAAAGTTGCCGCATAAACACCATGGAAAACATCTCCACATCCCGTGGTGTCCACCGCCTTCACTTGAAATGCCTTCTGGAGTCCTAGCTGCCGGGTTTCATCCAAAAACCAGCAACCTTCCTCACCACCTGTCACCACAACAACCTTTTTGCCTGGTGTGAATAATTTGTGAGCTATGGCCCCGGGAGAGCTGCAGCCGGAAAGCTTTCGGGCGAATTTCATGGAGACAATCAAATGATCTGTCAGTGCCAAAAGTTCCTCGAATCCAGGCCATTCGTTTCTTTCCAGGTCTGCCACCACAGGAATGCCGTTTGCCCTGGCTATTTTGGCGGCGCGAATCATGCCTTCAATGCCGTAGTGGTCTACGAATAGGACTTTGCTGGAAAGAATGACTTCCTCGGAAGGAGCATTTGTGGATGCGCCCAGTGATCCTTCCAAATGAAATAGTATGGTTCTGGTATCCTTGGATTCATCCACCACTATGAACGAATGGATGGGTTTTGCTGAACTTTCAACGGGAATATGTTCCAGATTTATTCCTTCGGCAATGAGGGTGGAACGAACAAATTCGGAGTCCGGGTCGTGGCCCAGATTGCCGGCAAAGGCGCACTTGGCTCCGAATCTGGCGGCAGAAACCAAGGCGTTCGCAGTCAGGCCGCCGCATTGCCTGTCATAGTGTTTCAGGCGTACCTTGGTGTCCGGTTCGGGCCAGGCAGGAACACGTAGTAGATCATCCACGGCAACACAGCCCAGGCCTAATATGTCAAATTTTTTGTCAGTCATGGTTTAAGGACGATAAACCATCTCGCTGGAATTGAGAAGTGCAAGGCACAAATCCACCAGTGCCGCATCCTGTGCGCCGGTACCTTGGAGATGTTTTGCAACCAGGGGTTTTCGCAGGAATTTGACTGCTGAAGGGTCTTTTTCGATCAGGGATGACTGATCCCTGAGGAAGGAAATCGCATCTGAAATTTCCTCATCGGAAGGTGGTCGTGAATACGCCATCTGCCAAAGGTTCTTTACACGTTCTTCATTCGAGTTGCCGGCAATCTGGATGACCCGCCGCGCCATCGCCAGGGAAAGTTCCTGGGAAACGGGGCCATTCATCAGGGTCAGCGCCTGTGGAGCGTGGGTGGATGAATTCCGAGTGGGGCAGCTTGAAAGGGTGTCTGGTTGATCGAATACTTCCAGTACTGGCAGTCGAACATTTCGCTTGTTAAAGAGGTAAATACTGCGCCGGTGATGCTCGCGAGGGTCTGGGTGAACCGTCCAAAGTCCATCCGGTTCCCCTTCGGTGAAGATCAGGTCGTAAACTTCCTGTTCCAAGGGGGTTCGAACCATGGGCCCAAAAAGATAATTGTTCATGATTCCAGAACTTACCAGCATGTTGTCTCGCAGGCTTTCCGCCTCTAGTCTTCGGCGATTCATGCGCCAAAGGAATTGGTTGCCAGGGTCTTTGGCCAGGTTGGAAGCATCCTCATTCTTGGAGGCCTGGCGGTAGGTCTGAGAATTCACAATCAGGCGATGCATGTGCTTGATGGACCATCCAGAATTGATGAATTCGGTGGCAAGCCAGTCAAGAAGTTCCGGGTGAGTGGGCCTGGCCCCCTTGATGCCAAAATCATTGGGAGTGGAAACAATTCCTGACCCAAAGTGATTCAACCAGATTCGATTTACCATAACCCTTGCGGTAAGTGGGTGATCCTGACGGATTAGCCAGCGGGCCAGATCAATCCGATTCATGTTGGAACTTGTGAATTCTGAGGATGATTTGATAAGAACCCTCGGATAGCCCGGAACGATCTCCGGACCCTTGTTCTTGGGATTCCCGCGTTTCATAAAATTGGTGGTTGGGGTCGCCATATCCGCAATGCTGAAGGATTGATCGGTTGGAAGGGGTTTGCGCGCATCTAGTTCATGGAGCTTGGCCTTGAGCTTTTCCCTTTCTTTTTTCTGCGCGGGGGGAAGGGTGGCTACAACTTCATCCCAGGTGACTTTCACGAAACCCTGCGCGGTCATTACGAGTTTGATTTGCTCGGGGGTACGGACTTTTGGGTCGGTCAACCAGGCTTGTTTTGATTCTGGATCAAGCATGTCAACTTTTTCTTTGGTGATCCTTGCGCGAATGGGTTTGTCTATGGCCTCCACGGCACTTTTGATGGAAGCCTGCTGCTTGCGCCAATTTGCCATCTCGTCATCCTTCTTCTTCTTTTCAGCGCCAGGCAGCAAATCATGCTCCTTGAATTGGGCGCCACCAAAGAATGCCTGGATGCGATAATAATCCACTTGTGATAATGGATCCGATTTATGGTCATGGCAACGGGCGCAGCCGATGGTTAGTCCTAAAAAGGCGTTTCCAATCGCGGTGGTCATTTCGGTGAGAGTTTCCTGACGCAAGGTTTCCTTGTCCAGATTGCCACCCACCATATGAACAGGGCCGCATCTATTGAAGCCGGAGGCATTTAAAAGCTCGGCAATTTTCGGGTTTTTCTGAATGGCCTGAACCGGGTCTTCATTTTGAGAAAGGGAACCTTTTGCGAGCAGATCGCCAGCAACTTGTTCCAAAACGAATTGGAAGTAAGGTTTATCCTCGTTCAACGAACGAATAACATAATCGCGGTACCTCCAGGCTTGTGGCCTTTCACCATCTGCTTCATAGCCATTGGATTCCGCATACCGGGCAACATCCAGCCAGTGCTGGGCCCATTTTTCACCATGGTTGGGGGATGCGAGCAATTTTTCCACTAGGTTCTCGTAGGCATCGGAGCTGTTATCTGCCATAAATTCGGCAGCTTGCCGTGGGGTGGGTGGAAGGCCTGTCAGGTCTAAATAAACCCTTCTTAGCAATGAAACTTTGTCGGCAATGGGCGATGGCGAAAGTTTCTTGGTTTCCATGGCGGAAAGCACAAAACAGTCAACCGGGTTGAGAGGCCAATTTTTATTTTGAACATTGGGAACGGGAGGATTGGCAATAGGCAAAAAAGACCAATGTTCACGATCTTTTGGTGTTAAATCCACCTCCGGAGGTAGGTTTTTACTGGAATCTGCTGCAAAGAAATGGCCTGAAAAAAGTGTCCAAAGAAGAATAAATGAGAAAAACTGCTTCATCTAAGCCTCCGGATTGTTAATCCAGCGAAAATATTCCAGTAAAGACAGCATAACAGGCCCAAATGACATTAGATTTAAAAAAAACGCTCAAGAAAAGCAAATTGATTGAATCTGAAGGGGTGTTCGGCACTTAGAATGAAATGGGTTTACAAGGAAGTAAGTTCAAAATGATTGTTTGATGTGTAATTTTGTACACATAACATTTCATGGAATTTTGGATGGTTTCATCATGAAAAAAACAATTATCAATTTTCAAAAGGCTTTTGCTGAAAAGGCCAAAGCTAAAAAGACTGTCAGGGCTGTCAAAGAGCCTTTACAGAACCTAACCCCTGTTCCAGAATATGAAATCCAACTGGATGAAATTCAGGAGGAACCCGAGGAAGCCCCGGAAGCAAAAGAGCAGGGGGCTGATGATTCCCTTGGTCTTTATCTAAAACAAATGGGTTCCATCCCATTGCTGAACAGGGACAAGGAGCTTTGCTTTGCCATCGATTTGGAACGGCACCGGGCCAGGTATCGTAATGCGGTTCTTTCCAATATTCAAAGTCTGGAAAAAGTTGTTCAACTATTCGAAAAAATCCAAAAGGGTGAACTGCTTTTGGACCCGAATATTGATGTCATTGGCACCATGGGCCTTAGCAAGGAAAACATAGTAGCTCGAATTCCGAACAATATTCGTAATATCAAAAGAATTTTGACCTCCGCCAAAAAGGATTTCCCGGCACTTTTAAGGGCTTCTTCTCCGCTTTCTCGAAGAAGACTTGCGAAGGAAATTACCCACAGGATTTTCAAAGCTAGAAAACTTGCCGAAGAAATATCCGCAAGGATTGATTTTCTGGATCTGCTTGGCATGGAAATGATTCGCAAGTTTGAAGCAATCGATTCGATCAATCAGGAACTCCAAAAACCATGCAGGTCTGCTGTGGCAAGGGAAAAGCATGCCAAGCTAACCAAGGAATTACGCAATTTGTCTTTGCAGTCCTATGTTCTGCCGGATGATGCGGGAAATTTTTCCCATGCACTTTCTCAGCGTCGAAATAAATATCTGCAGGCACGAAAAGACCTGGCGGAGGGAAACCTTCGGCTTGTGGTTTCTATTGCCAAAAGATACCGGACCAGGGGGCTGCCTTTCCCGGATTTGATTCAGGAAGGAAACCGCGGCCTTATGCGTGCCGTGGATAAATTTGAACATCGTCTTGGCTATAAGTTCGGAACATATGCCACATGGTGGATTCGACAGGGTATAACCCGGGCCATTGCCGACCATGGAAGAACCATCCGTGTCCCATGCCATCAGGTTGGAATGATGGCCGCTGTGGAGAGGGTTCGGGGCGAATTGGTTTTGGAGACTGGCAGGGAACCCTCCGTTGAGCAGATAGCAAAAAAAGTGGGTGTTTCTCCCGAGGAGGCCAAGTCTCTTCGTCTTGTGGCCAAACATCCTGTAAGCATTCATGATGCAATGGGGGGGGATGGCGAGCGAACCCTTGAAGATTTTCTGGATGATCCACGCACCCACAATCCTGTGGAATCAGTGGACCAAAATCTTTTGAAAGATCGAATTCAGGAAGTTCTGAAATCTCTTTCCCCCAGGGAAAGAGAGATCATTGAAATGCGATTTGGACTCCTGGATGGTCAACCGAAGACTCTCGAGGAAGTCGCACGAAACTTCGGTATTACCCGGGAAAGAATTCGTCAGATTGAGGCAAGGGGCCTTGTAAAGCTAAGGCAGCCAATGCGTAGCCAGAGGCTAAGGGAATTCCGGGATTCATTAAACGATTGAATATGTTTAAAACCAAAAAGGCCTTGCGGAAAATAACCGCAAGGCCTTTGGATTTTGGTGAGTGTTAATTGTTGTCCGGGGAAATCTCGATAGGTTCGCTGGTTGCCCTGCGAACTTCATCCTCCAGGTTTGCCAGCATTTGCTTGGCGTTGCCATCGTGAATCTGATCGGCAGTCACAGGAACTTTGTCGTTGGAAAGTCCCCGGCTAACTCCCGCACTGGTATCACTGCTTTTCTTGGTGGAATCCAGCTCAGGCAGGGTTACACATCCCGTGGTTGACAAAGCCGCGCAAAGGAGCAGGGTTGATATTCGGAACATGTTATTTGTCCTTCCTTTGGGCGCTGGTGTTTTTTGGAGTATTATTTTCCGGCTTGGAAAGCAGGCTGCTGGCATCATTGCTTAAGTTTGTTTCCAAGTCTGAAATTCCCTGATTACCGGAAAGATTCACAGGTAACTGCAGATTAGATGTTTTTCGGGTGTAAACATTCTGAATCTTCTCCTGTAAATCCAAAAGTTTGTTCTGCATTTCCATGTCGTTGTTTTTGACAGCTATCTGCATCAAGCGATCGCTGGATTCAAGTCTGCGAAAATAAGCTTTTTCCTCGCGGTGAAGCACCTTTCGGCTTTGCTCGCCCACAACGCTTTTTTGGATGGATTCTTTATCCTTCACTTCCGGTTCAGGTGGCTTTTCTTTCTTGCCAGTAAGGCTGTTCCACCAGGATTTTGAGTTTTGTGTGGTATTTGCAGCCGGTTCCGCGCCCGTAGACTGCCCAAGGATAGCCAGAGCCAAGGCTCCGCCAAAAATGTAGTTTCTTATGCTCATAGCGAATCCCCCCGTTTAGATATCCAGAATTAACTCCTCTCTCCCCAAAGGAAGAAAACTCTGAATCAGGAAGGTGCTATGCCTTCGAAAACCGGTTTTGTCCATACCACTTGAGGGTGAATCCAGAATTTTTTTTGAGAGATTACAAATATCGGGGGTTTGGGTAATTTTCAGGAGTCCATGCTTTTATTGGTTTGGTTTTTCCCGAAACGCCTCGGCGCAGTACTTTTTGAAACCGTCCATATTGTAGGAAATGAACATAAATGCATGATGAAGAGCCAGGTACTGCGGATCGTTTGGTTCGTCCTCATCCTGGTAATCTTTTCGCAATTCATATAGTTTTGCCAGTAGTTGTTCTGGTGTAAGCATAATCAATACCCCCCCAATTCCTTGGTGCAGGAGAAAAGATCGCGCTGGAAAAGGTCTATCACGGGCAGTGCTTTTCGGCCATGCGCGGTATGAATTTCCGTGGGTGCGCGGTGTTGTTCCAAGATAGCTTTTGCGGCCTGACGAGCATGTTCCATGGTATTGCATTGCTCGCTAAGGTGCACTTGAAGCAAATGGCGGGGAAGTGCGTTGGCGTTTCCCAAGTGCCTTAAAAACAGTGCGGCCTGATGATTCGAAAGATGGCCCTGGTTTCCCATGATGCGTTCGATCAGAAAACCGGGGCGACTGCTGTTTCGCTGGAGGTTTTCATCATGGTTGAATTCCAAGGCAAGCAGGTCCAGATCGTGGAATTCATCGGCAAGGTGCTCATCCCATGTTCCAAGGTCGGCAAGATAACCTACTTGATAGCTGGCATGGCCTGTATTCAGGCGGATGCGAAACCCAAAGGTTTTCTCAGAATCGTGGGATATCTCGTGGGCTGTCCAATCCCAGCCATCCAAGGGGGAAAAATCCCTGGTTGGGCAATATACCGCAACACAACCCCACTGCTTTAACAGCCTGAAATTCTTGCTTTCCCTTAGTAGTTGGTCCTCATGCGTGGCATGCACAAAAAGTTTGATTCTGTGTTTTAAAAGAAGTTGCAAAGATTTTTCATGCCAGTGATCCCCATGGGTATGGCTGATGACCGCCGCGCGAATTCTTGAAAGATCCAAATGATGGTTCTTTAGAGATGACTCCAGAGTGCGAGGGCCTATGCCAAGGTCTAGAATAATGCCTTGGTGCTCATGAATCAGTATGCAGCAGTTTCCCCTGCTGCCACTGGATAAAACCATGAATCTCATGAAATCCATCCCTGGAATAATTGTCCGCTTCCAACCAAGTAATCATCTTAAGACATTTTTTGAGGTTCACAACCATTGGGAATGGTTATTCCTTGACCGGTATGGAATCATCCACGAAGATGCTGTTCCTGCCAGAACCTGATGGAGAGTCCATGAATACAACCGGTAAATTTTTTATCCCGTGTCGCAGGGAGATTCTTGCGCTGCTTGCAACCCAGGGAACCATGCTGCTTCATTCAGCGGATTCGCAGCCGTCTTTGAATCGATTTCCGCACATGGTTCATGAATATTTTGTGCGCAAGGTGAGGGAGTCTGAAAAGGCCAATAAAAGGGCCATAGAGGAACTAAAAACCCGTGAGGATGCCCAAAAATATGTTGTGGATGCAAAAGCTAGAATCCAGAAATGCTTTGGCACTTTTCCCGAAAAAACCCCTCTCAATGCCCGGATAACCGGGAAAGTGGAGCGAAAAGATTACAACATTGAAAAAGTTCTTTTTGAAAGCAGGCCGGGCTTTTTAGTAAGTGCCAACCTTTATGTTCCCAAAAACAGAAAGTTTCCACTTCCCGGCGTGGTGGGCTCTTGTGGCCACAGTAATAACGGGAAAGCTGCGGATGCCTACCAATCGTTTGCACAGGGGTTGGCTCGCATGGGTTATGTGGTTCTTATTTTTGATCCCATCGGCCAGGGGGAAAGGCTTCAGTATGGTCATGTTGAGGGGAAATCCCGCCCAAGGGTTGGTGTGGGGGAACACCTGCATGGTGGAAACCAGCAGTTTCTTGTCGGGGAATTTCTTGGAAGCTGGCGTTCTTGGGATGGTATTCGGGCCTTGGATTATCTTTTAACCCGTCCGGAAGTCGACCCAAGCCATGTTGGAATTACCGGCAACTCGGGTGGAGGCACCATGACCACCTGGCTTTGTGGGGTGGAATCCCGCTGGACGATGGCTGCGCCAAGTTGCTTTGTCACCACATTTCGCCGAAACCTGGAAAATGAATTACCAGCCGACACCGAACAATGCCCGCCCATGGCGCTTGCTTTGAACCTGGACCATTCGGATTTTCTGGCGGCGATGGCCCCCAAACCGGTGGCGATTCTTGCCAAGGAAAGGGATTTTTTTGATGTACGGGGAGCACAGGAGGCGTACCAAAAACTTTCCCGGCTGTACAAACTTTTGGAGAAGCCTGAAAACCTTAAGCTTTTTATCGGCCCCACAGAACATGGCTATTCGAAGGAAAATCGCGAAGCCATGTACCAATGGTTCAACCAAGTGACGAAAATTTCCAATCAGGCAAGCGAGCCCGAACTGGTGATTGAGAAAGATGAAACGCTCGCATGCACGCCCAGCGGTCAGGTATCCGAGTTTGACTCCCGCACCGTTTTCTCATTTACCCGACAAAAGGCCATCGCGCTTTCCAAATCTAGGTCCGCCAGGAAAGAAAAAATTGGGGATAGAATCAAGCAGGTTTTGAAAATGCCAACCCTGGCTGGCGAGGTGGATTATCGAATTCTCCGTAATGTTTCTTCAAAGTTGTATCCAAAGCCTGTTGCGGCGGTTTATGCGATTGAGACGGAGCCGGGAATTCATGCCATTGTTTCCATGCTTTCCAGCAAAGGCCATGATTCCCGCCCGCCAAGAGGTGCAAAAAAAGCTGTGCTGTATATTTCCCATCATTCCGCAGACCAGGAGTTGCGAGAGGAAGCATTGGTGAAATCGCTGGTGCAACAAAATCCGGAATCACTGTTTTTCGCCTGTGATGTGCGTGGAATAGGGGAATCGCGGCCAGACACTTGTGGAAAAAACCAATTTCTTTCCCAGTACGGCAGTGACTATTTTTATGCCGTCCACTCCCTGATGTTGGACTCACCTTATCTGGGCCAGAAAACTTTTGATGTGCTTCGGGTCATTCAATGGCTTAGGCAGGAAGGTTTGCAGGAAATCCAGATAGCGGGTTTTCGCTGGGGCAGCTTGCCGGCTTTGTTTGCAGCCATCCTTGATGGTGGTTTAACCAGGGTAACTCTAAAAAACCCGCTGAAGTCTTACGAAGAACTGGCAACTTCGGAATGCTACGACTGGCCTTTGTCTTGCATGCTACCAAATGTGCTCGAACATTTTGATCTTCCGGAATGTTACGCATCCTTGGGCGAAAAATTGCAGATGTTGGATCCGTTGGGAGCCATGTATTCGACCTGAAATTTATTTGTTGAGGTTTGACTATGTTTCTAAAAAACAGGTTTGCGCTGGCTGTTTTAACCAGTCTCGTGGCGATTTCTGGTCTGGTGGCTCAGGAAGAAAAAGTTGCGCAAGGGGTCTTCCGCAAGCACGTGATGATTCCCATGAGGGATGGTAAAAAACTATCCACGTATCTTTTTTTTCCAGAGGGAAAGGGGCCCTGGCCGGTTCTCTATGAACAAAGGTATGCGGATATCAAGTCTCCTGCCATGGGTAAAAGCTATGAGAAGTTAGTGCGAGCCGGATATGTGGTGGCCCTTGAAAATTTTCGGGGAGCAGGTCAATCCGAGGGTACATGGGTTGGTTACCGGGCACTGGGCTGGGGTGAATTAAAAGATGGTTATGACACGGTGGAATGGCTGGCTAAGCAACCTTGGAGTACCGGAAAGATTGGAACGCTTGGAAGTTCGCAGGCCGGTTTTGCCCAGAACTTTCTCGCGGTAACGCAGCCTCCTCATCTGGTTTGCCAATATATGATCGACACGGGACTTAGTCTTTACCACGAAGGGTATCGTATCGGTGGTGCAACCCGTCCGGAAAGATTCAAACAGATGTCCTCGGTGTGCAGAAACCCCGAAGATAACATCAATTTGCTAAAGGAATGGTTCAGGCATCCCACCTTTGATGAATACTGGAAGCAGGAAGATTGCGCGCAGTATTTTGACAAAATGAATGTGCCGTGCTTTAGCGTGGGTAGCTGGTATGACTTCATGTCTGTGGGTTCCATAGACAGTTTTGTTGGTAGACAGCACAAGGGGGGTGAAAAATCCATAGGGACGCAGCAGCTTTTAATTGGCCCCTGGCTGCATGGTCGCTTCAAGGAAACTAACAAGTCCAATGAAATGATCTATCCCGAAAACGCCAAATTTTTCATGGATGATCATATGATCCGCTGGTTTGACCACTATTTAAAAGGTGTGGAAAACGGCGTGGAGAAAGAATCCACGGTGCGTTATTACACCATGGGTGCCGTGGGTGAAAACTCCGCGCCTGGCAATGAGTGGAGAACCAGCAAGGACTGGCCGATTAAAGCCAATACCAAAAGTTATTATTTTCAAGAAGGTGGAATTTTGAATGAATCGAAACCATCCGTTGCGAATTCCAAAACTACATTTCTTGCGGATCCCCTGAACCCGGCATCCATTCCTGATAGGGCTTTTCCCGGTGGGAAGGATGCCCGGCCATTTGAAACCCAGAAAGAGGTTAAAACTTTCTCTTCAGAGATTTTAGCGCATCCGGTGGAGTGGACTGGCAAGGTTCAGGCGGAACTTTTTGTGACATCGGATTGTCCGGACACGGATTTTATTGTTCGCATCAGTGATGTATATCCTGATGGAAGGTCCATGCTGGTGATGGATTACATTCGCAGGGCTCGTTACCGGGAAGGTTTTGAAAAAGAAGTCATGCTAAAACCCGGGGAGCTGACAAAAATTGCATTTGATGTTGGTTCTCTTAGTCTTGTTTTCAATAAAGGGCACAGAATCAGGGTGACTATTTCCAGCACAGGAGCACCTTTTTATGAACCAAACCCCAATACCGGTGAACCCCTTACACTGGATTTTCCCACCAATGCCCGTACCGCCACCAACAGCGTATTCCATCAAAGCAAGAACGCCTCAAGGATTATAGCCCCAGTCGTGGAGTGAAACTTTTGGCGATTATAAAAGCCAAAATTTCAAAAGGGGTTTGTCTTCCCTTGTATGTAATGGCCAAGCTTGTTACTTTAATAGCTGCCTTCCTGTTATTTCTTGAAACAAAGGACAATTGAATATGGCGGACCCCAAGACCATTCTGGTGATCGACGATGATCATGAATTGAGCGAAGGTCTTCGTCTCATTCTGGAAAAGAATGGTTTCAAGGTTTTGCAGGCCAATAACGGTGTGCAAGGCAAGAACCAGATTTATAACCAAAAACCAGACTTGGTAATCATAGATATGATGATGCCAAAGATGGGTGGTTACCCTGTATTGGAGCATTTTCGTGGCAAGACGGATGCCCCTCCTTTTATCATGATTACCGCGAATGAGGGCCAAAGGCACAAGGCGTACGCCGAGTATTTGGGCGTTGTGAATTATCTTAGAAAACCCTTTGCCATGGATGAATTATTGGAATCTGTGCATAAGGCGCTGAATCAATCAAAGCCTGAAGGTCAGTAAGCCCCGGGGCTTTCAGGTTTCATCCAATGTCTGAATTACCTGTTTTTGTTCCCGCTGCATCAGTGATCCTTCATGATCACGCAGCCCCAAACAAAGTTTATTTGGCGCGCAGATCCCCCAAATTGAAGTTTCTAGGGGGATTTCATGCGTTTCCCGGTGGCAAAGTCGATCCCGAGGATCGTGAACTTGCCGGTAACCAGGAGCCTTGGAATCTTGCCAGGGTAGCTGCCATTCGTGAATTGTTTGAGGAGGCAGGAGTTCTTCTTGCCCTTGATGAAAATGGAAACTGTTTAAATGATGTGACCCTTTTGGCATCCTTGAGAGAGCAGATACGTCTAAAAAAAATCACTTTTGGGGAAATGATTGCCAGAAACGGCTGGCGGCTCATGGGTGACAAACTAGTGGCCATGGGACTATTCTCAACCCCTCCATTTTCCCCTCAACGCTTTCAAACACGATTCTTTCAAGCTAGTTGTCCCAAGGAACAGCAGCCACAATTAAACAGTTTGGAACTGGATCAGGGGACTTGGGGCACTGTCACACAGCATTTGGAACGATGGCATAGGGATGAAATCCTGTTGTCTCCACCTGTGCTTGCAATTTTGGAAATGATGAAAAGTTGGGAAGGGACTTCCATAAGGGAAATTCCCCAGCGATTTGATGAAATTCCCTTGGAGAGGGTCCGATTTCGATCATGGGCCGAGGTTGTTTCGGTTCACTGTCCCGGTCCGGCAATGGAGCAGATTGGGAATGTGATTTTGGTTGGGGGAACAAGGTTTTTTCTGGTCGATCCCGGGCCTTCCCGACCAGTGGGCTTCGAGGAAATTCGCAAAGCTATTCAGCGTAAGCAAAAGTTTGGCCATGAATTCACTGGAATCCTGCTGACGCACCATCATCCAGATCATGTCAACGAGGCGGGACGATTTTCCGAAAAATTCAAGGTTCCCATATTTGCCCACCCCAAGACTGCCTTGAAACTTGTGGGGAAGTGTGAGGTACACCATAGCCTTCTGGATGGCAGTGAAATTAACCTTGGCGTGAATCCTGAAACAGGCGATGAACTAAGGCTGTTCCCTATTTTTACGCCGGGTCATGCCGAAGGCCATTTGGTGTTTCTGGAGCCTCGAAGCAGAACCATGCTGGTTGGAGATTTGATTTCCACCTCCACTACCATTCTTATTTCGCCCCCGGATGGGCACCTTGGCACCTACATCCATTCCCTAAAGCTGGCGCGGGATTCCCAACCAACTCTTTTACTGCCATTTCATGGCTGTCCCGTCGCGAATGGTCATGAAGCATTTCAGCAGGCACTGGAGCACCGGGAAAAGCGGGAGTCTGGATTGTTGAATGCTTTGGGGATGAAGTTGGATTCTCTGGAATCTTTGGCGTTGGAAATTTACCGAGGTTTGCCAGAACCATTGATGCGGCTTGCCCAACGACAACTATTGGCAGGCTTAATTAAGCTATCTGAAGAAGATAAAGTTGAAAGTTTAGAGGGGGGCTTGCGATGGAGGTTAAAAAAATAACCGGAAGGATGGTAAATCCTCCCGGTTATCATTTTTAAAGTAATTAAACTTAGCGGGCTGCAGTGGCCGTGCTGTTAAATTCAGGGAATTCAACTACGACATTTTCGCCGGCCTTTACTGGCACTTTCTTGGAAAGTGTCATTTTGTTGCCGTTTTCTTCACGGGTTGCTTCCACAACATAGCTGTAGGATTTGTCTGCATCCAAAGCGGGGGTTGAGAAGGATTCTTCGGAAGACTTGCGGACAATAACCTGTCCTTCAATGGAAATCTTGACATTAACTGGGGCCTTGAAAGTTACAGTCGCACCATTGGAGCTGGCAGCACCCTGTTTGGGGCTTGGCAACGCAGGAGCGGGTTGAGCTTGAGGCTTGGCAGCAGGAGCAGCAGGTTTTGCGACTGGTGCTGGTGCGCTTCCGTAGCAACCACCGCAGCAAGAATAATTTACAACAACGCTGCCATAGCAGCCGTAGCAACCGCCACAGCAGGAATACGGTACATAGTAAACAGGCTTGTAGGCCACATATCCGTAGCAACCATAGCAACCACCGCAGCAAGCATGAACGCGGGGTGGTGGGCAGCAATGCTTGAACCAAGTGTCGGGTGCAGAAGCACTGGTGGTCATCATCGCGGCTAAAACAACACTGTACATAGAAAACTCCTTTAGATTAAACAACACAAGCCGTAAAGTTTACCTAGGTTCCACTGATTACTGATAAGCTAGGTTGGATAGTTAAAGTTGTCAACAAAAAAGTTTGGTTTCGGGGCTTTGGGGTGATTTTAACGCCTTTTCCTTATGTGGGCATCGGGGACAGGCTATATTGGGCTCTACCTACTTCGTTACTTAAGTTCCAATCTCCACTCGCTTCCCTGATGCGTTTTGCATTACAATCCTATTGGCCAAACCTTTGCCGGGGATGGTCTTTTTCAAGGAGTGAAAAGTATGTCTCGGCGCAACATCGCCTGGGTTCTTGGTATTGTCGCTTTTTCCCTTTTGGGATTGGTGGTTGTTGCCAATGCCCCCTCACGGGAAAACGACAGGGATTACGAACTCGTTCGCCTGGTGGTGGATGTGCTTCATGAAGTCCGCAATCGATATGTGACAGAGGTTTCCCCTCAACGGGAACGAAAATTGGTTGAAGACATGATCAACGGCGGTTTAGAGCGCCTCGATCCTCACTCAACATTTATCAACAACCGTGACCTAAAGCAGTTCAACCGAACCAGCAAGGGAAAGTTTGGCGGCATTGGCGTACAAGTTGGTTATGATCGCAATAATCGTGGACTTTTAACCGTTATCAGCCCCATGGTTGGAACCCCCGCTTATGAGGCGGGTGTCCTTGCAGGGGACATCATTCTGAAAATTGACGGCAAAAATGCTGATTCCATGCGCTTGGATGAAGCGGTGGATATGATCCAGGGGGACCCGGACACCACCATCACTCTCACGGTATTGCACGACGGCGGGAAAGAACCCGTGGATATTCCCATTCGCCGTTCCATTATCAAGGTGCAAAGTGTCCTGGGGGATCGTCGAAAAGAGAACAAGGATTGGGATTATTATCTGGATGATAAATCACGTATTGGCTATCTGAGAATCACCAGTTTTAGTGAAACCGCCGCCGCAGAGGTTCGGCAGATAATCATAGCCCAGCAGAAGGAAGGGCTTCGAGGACTGATTCTGGACCTTCGTAACAACCCAGGTGGATTACTTCGCGCCGCTGTGGAAATTGCCGATATGTTTCTGACCGAGGGAAAAATAGTCAGTACGCGTGGTCGTTACCAGCAGGAAGAGATCATTGAGGCCAGGCCCGAAGGCACCATGCTTTTGCCGGCCGAGCGGTATCCCATCGCCGTGTTGATCAATCGTAACAGTGCAAGTGCCAGTGAAATCCTGGCCGCGGCACTTCAGGATCATCATCGCGCGGTGGTGATAGGCGAAAGAAGTTTTGGCAAAGGCAGTGTCCAGAATATCATCGATCTGGAGAACAAATCCAGCGCATTGAAGTTAACCACAGCAAGTTATTGGCGCCCCAGTGGTAAGAATATCCATCGTTTTCCAGATAGCAAAGAAACCGATGAATGGGGAGTCAAACCAGATGCTGGTTACGAGGTGGCTTTAAAAGATGAGGAACGTTTGGAATTCCTGATGGACCGTAGTGACCGAGACATTATCAGGGACAAAAAAACCACCGAGGCAAAGCCAGGCAAGAAACCCCATGTGGACAAGGTTCTTCAAAAGGCGGTTGAGTATATTAATGGCAAGGCTGAAAAAGCCATGGCCGATGGCCTGACCCAAGGGGCATCCTGAACAGACTTTTTTTGAGTGATTCAGGTGGAACAACTTGCTGACATACTGTTTGAGGATAATCATTGTCTGGGGTTGTGCAAACCGGCGGGAATTCCCACACAGGCACCAGAACCTTTTGAAAGCCTGGAACTTTGGGCCAGAAACTACCTAAAAGGCAGATATCAAAAAACAGGAAGACCTTATCTGGGTATTCCGCACCGTCTCGACCGACCCGTTTCTGGCTGTGTGCTGTTCGCAAAAAGCAGCAAGGCGGCAGCCCGTTTTGCTGAACAATTCCGGGATCGAACCACTAAAAAGACCTACCTGGCGTTGGTGGAATTGCAATCCGATTCCGAATTGCCCAATGAAATGTTTGTGCCATGGAAAGATTACTTGAGAAAACTTCCCGGCATCGCCAAGGGGGAGGTGTGCACAGCGAATGCGCCCGAAGCCCAGGAAGCATCGTTGGAAACCCGGTTGCTAAAAAAGTCAGGCGATGTTGCCTTGCTGGAGTTGATGTTGCATACCGGTAGGATGCACCAGATAAGGTTGCAGGCTTCCTCTCGCAGCTTGCCAATCGTGAATGACTTTCTTTACGGTGCTATTAAACCTTCATCGGCTATGCCAGAAAACACGATTTGCTTGCATGCATGGAAGTTGCAGTTCCTGCATCCCATTCGGTACGAAACGATGGTCCTTCAGTCCGGATTGCCCCAATACTGGCCGGAGTGGACGCATGAGGTGTTGCCTCCATGCGAGTAATTGCCGCGGTGGATCTTTTGCATGGGCAGGTGGTACGGGGTGTTGCCGGCAACCGTGGTGATTATCGTCCCATCCAGACCAAGCTATGTGCTACTTCAGAACCTGTGGATGTGATTAACGCCCTGAGGCAGGAATGTGGCATCGGAGAGTTTTATATTGCGGATCTCGATGCCATTCTTCAGGGGCAAAGGAATTGGAAGTTTTACGAATTCCTTGAAAAAGAGGGCCTAATATTCTGGCTCGATGCCGGTCTAAGAAGCCTTCAGCAACTTCGGGAGTTGTCGTCCCGTGGTATCCGCAGAATCGTCATCGGTTTGGAAACTTGGTCGGGGCTTCATGATCTGAAACTAGGTTTAATGGAGTATAAGGCCAACATCATGTTTTCATTGGATATGAAAGGTGGCCAGCTTTTGAATCAATCCGGAATCTGGGATGGATTGACCCCGGATGAATTGGTTTTTCAGCTTTCCCAAACTGAATTAAAAGAATTATTCCTGCTGGATTTGTCAACCGTGGGAACAGGCAAAGGATTACCCACCATATCCCTTTTGAGGCAGGCAAAATCCTTGAAAAATGACTGGAGTATCACAACCGGGGGAGGCGTTCACACCCTGAGGGATTTAATACATCTGAAGGAAAGCGGGGCGGATGGTTGTGTGCTGGCTTCCGCACTTCACGACGGTTCCATTTCAAGGGAGCAATTGTTGGAACTAATCGAGTCTTAGTTCGCAAGTGGCACTTTGACCAAAACATTCCTCCACCTCCACGCGCAGAATCCTGGGATGATATTGGTTTTTTTCTTGCAGGCTCTTCAGTAGCAGTTTTCCGATATATTTTGCAAGTTCCTCAGCGGTGGTGTTTTGGATGGGAAGAAGTATGCAATCTTCTGCCGGGAAAATCCATTCCTTGGATTCGTACCTTACCACAACCCTCGCACCTTCCTCTTTCACATGAATGACCGGGTTCGTTCTTGGTAACATCATGCGATGGTCCAGAGTGTCAGTTATTTCCTGGGTGCGCAATTTCAGCGCAATAAAATCGAACACATACTGGTTTGGATCAAGGGGTGATTCCACCTCCACCTTTACGCGATAATTGTGGCCATGCAATCTTTCACATTGGTTGCCATTGAAGCTGATGAAATGGCCGGAACTGAAAACCAGATGATCTTTGGTTACAGTAACCTTGTAATGTTCACTTGGCATGAGCATGATCCTTTGGGTTAGTCGCAATCCGGTGCCGACCTTCGAAGTGCCTGTTCCATCCCTGATGTCCATGGAAAAGGGCAGGGAAGGGGTAATTGCCCGGTTCTAAGTGCGGCAAATAATGTTGCTGCAACCAAGTCTGCTGTGGCACCAGGGTTTCTACGGTTGCCTTTGCCCCTAAGCCAGCGATCCAAGCTTCGAAACTCTTCCCAGCCGGGTTCCTTAAGCGGCCACTGCATTTGCAGAACCTTATTCGCCCTTTCGGCAGACTCCCTCGCTTCGGATTCACCCTGTTTCCTGAGGATCAGGGTATCAGGAAATTTGGACATCAGGTAGAGATGAGTGAATAAGATGGCTGCCTCCAGCGACCCCAATAATTCCAGGGCACCTCCAAGGGTCGGTATGGCATGCAGAAAGATATCTTCAAATCCACAATCATACTGGCGGGCAATCGAATCGCGATGAGATGCCATCTGCATGGTGGTTAGCAGAGATTCTTTGGGCGTATTTCTTACATCCTCTTCAGGGGCTTCTCCCAACCCTCCGGGGTTGGCAATGCGGATGGCTTCATAAACAAGTTTGGCATCCTCAACCGTGGTGTTTGCCAAAATAGCCCTAACCTCTGCGCTAAGGTTGGTGGTGGTCCGAACCGTGGCAAGAGGGGCTAGAAGTAAAATTATTCCCAGGTTGCAATTGGAGCCCACCATTGCCTTGCTTGCCTGCACTGCCTGAAGAATGCTCTGCCCGATGCCCAAAATGCTTGCTTGAGCCAGAATAGGTGCGACGCACGATGCCCCCAAAAGGAAATCTGTGAAATGCAAGTCTTGAAAGGATGCCATCGGATGCACATTGCCGGGCTTGCGCGCGCAGCATTCCCAACTGCATGCGGTCTGAATCTGAAGCGCCAGTTGTTTTTCAGTTTCGGATAGCATATTCCAGTATAGCCTTTGCAACATCGATGCCACTGACCTTTGCGAATGCGCGCCAGCCCGGAACCGCGTTAACTTCGATGACATTCCATGTGCCTGTTTCATCCAAAAGAAGATCCACCCCAGCCATCTGAGCACCCATGGCACGGGTAGATTCAATTCCAAGTCGCATGATTTCATCGTCTACCGCGACTAATTCAGCTTTGCCTCCCTGCGCCACATTAGTCTTCCATTCACCGCGGGGAGCATGCCTTTTCATACAACCCAGTACTTTATCCCCCAGTACCCACACACGCATGTCCCAGCCCGGATGCTGAATAAACTTTTGCAGGTACAAAATTCCTCCCAGTCGTTCCACGGTTCGGAATGCCCTGTAGGCCAGATCAGCCTGATCGATATGGAACATACCGCGACCTTCCGCACCGAACAGGGGCTTCAAGATAATGTTTCTTCCAAGTTGTTCAAACGCTTCCAGTGCGCTATCCGAATCCTGACAACAGATAGTGGGGGGAATTCGCAATCCCGCATGGGCAAGCAATTCGCTGGCCAGGAATTTATCCACTGCTGCTTCCAGTGCCCTGGGGGGGTTGACCACCTTTTTGCCTTTTCGCACTAGGGATTGGAGAACATCCATTCGAAATACCACTTGTTCCAGACTTCCAGGGGGCATGGTGCGTACCAGCAAAACATCTGGTTCCAGCAATGTATCGGATAATTGGTTCGGAAGAGAAAAGTTTAGTTTTCTGAAATCCAGCTTTGTAAGTGGTAACCCCAATTGTAAACAGGCACGCTCCAAGTCCAGAACATGCCAGCCGTCCAGATTTCCCAACACGCCAATTTTCATCAGATTAGCGGCCCCAGCTTTTGGTGAGAAGATCCGAGTCAAACTTTCCAAAAGTGAAAGACTTGCCAGTCTTTTGGTTCATGAAGCAGATTTTGGCTGGGGAAAAAAGCATGGGATCAATCTTGTAGAAATCCCCATTCACCCGGCGGAAGATTTCCTCAAACGGGGCGCCGTAGTCGCCACTGGCGCAAGCTGGAACCTTGGAGCCGATTTGTTCCAGGATTTCATCCTCGGTGTGCACCCAAAGGTGAACGAGTCCACCATATAGGATTGCGTCATTTGTCCTGCCAATGGCTTGGGTGAATTTTGGCGTTGGAGGAGGAAGTGGTGCCCAGCCAACCCCATGGTGGATGCATTCGATGGGGAACTTCAACTCGTGAAGTTTGTGCAAAGCGGTCTCCACACTTCGGGAGACAATCTGCATGGAGCCAGCGACGCTTCCGGTGGATGCTCCCAGCAAGGTAATCTGGCTGGGGGATACTTTCATCTTGTTGGCAAGATATTCAAAAACACCCTTCTTTGGTATTGCTGATGTTTCAAGAACGCCCACAACTTCGGTCGCTTGTTCTCTGCCAGGAATGTGCTTGAATAGTTCCTCCCCGGCATAATGGGCTCGCATGGGACCCGAGCCCATGGCAAAAAAGTCATCCACCGCGATTTGCCAACCAGCATATTGTGAAGCAAGGCATGAAAGAACAGGGTGGTCCGTTTGCACTTGAATGCTTGCCCCATGAAAACCATTCAAGTGACTGGAAGTCATTTGAATGGTGGCAAGGTTGCCCATGGTACAACCAGCAAGCAAAATTCCCGCCTGAAAGCCACCATCTGCCTTTACCCCACAATCGATGAATGCGCCACCGCCTTCCAAGGTATGAAAGTTCACACGCAGGGATTCTTGGTCTCTTTTCATCAGGCGGACTAATTCCATGGTTCTGGCGTTTAGCCCGGGGTTAATGGTTTGAACTGCCTGCATTTTCGATCTCGTTGGATTGTGATGAATCAACACTTCTACAGTTAGGCTATGGAGGATTGGGTCGCAAGGAAAAACTCAAGATCCCTTGCTTGCTTTTCGAGGTTAGCCAATACCTCATCCGGGGTAGAGCCATTTCCGAAGATGGTCAAAACAGGCTGGTTTGCTTCAATCTTTTGGTTCGGGTGAGGAATATCTGCGAATTCCGGGATTTGCCAGCAATCCTTTTTTTGCGAGTATCCCTTGAAAGAAGCTGGGAATTTGAATGGCACTGGAGAGTAATAGATGGCCTTGCCCAATAGCAGCATGGATTGTGGCAAAGTGGGAGATTCATGGGTCGCCAAATGGTGCCAGCCTGATGCCTCCAGATGCTGGCGGATAAGTGATTGTCCTGTGGAGTATTCAATTAATTCCATGGATGCGCTGTAGCGAGGATTGATCTCCAGCGGAACTACCCTTTCCCCTGCAAGTATGTAATCGAGGTTCAGCAAACCTTTGGGCTGGCAAAATTTTGTAAGGTGATGTGCGATTTGTTCGAGTTCTTGCTTTTCCTTTAGGCAAGGTTCCAACGGACCGATATTTCCGGAATATTGGAATTGAGTTGAGTGCAACCATTCTTGAGGTGGAATTTGCAAGGATGTTCCCAAAAGCCTTGGTCCTTCCATGTCAAAGCAAAAGATGGCACTTTTGGATTGCCCCTTGATGAATTCCTGAAGGAAGTAACCGGGCTCGGCGGCAGTTTGAGATTTGAATATCCCTTTGCCCCCGCCGCTTCTTTCAGGTTTCGCCAGCCACAATAGCTGTTTCAAAGGAGGTACCCCCGATGGTAGTACCTTGGGAACTCGAAGGCCTTTTCGGCCCAGGAATTCGGACCAATCTGCAACATCCCGACATTTTTTCAATGATGCTCCGGTAATACCCGCAATGGGAAGTAGTTCCTGGACTTGCTCCAAGAATTGCGGATAGTTTTCTAGGCCGCCCGTGTATAAGACTGGTCCCATTGGGGCTTGGGCTAATAGATGCAATGCGGATTCGGGGTAACCCGTTTTTAGCATTTGGGCCTGACATTGTTCGACTAAATCATAATCCGCAAAACAGTCCAGGCACCAAGGTTCCAAACCAGCTCGAAGGCATGAGAAAGCAAGTGCCCGAACACTGGCCCCGATAAGAATGATGTTTTTTTTAATGGGAGTGTTGTGTGACATGGAAAACATCAGTCTAATAGTGGTTGTAAGCCTGCCATCCTAGTTAAGAATAGGGATTATCATGCGTAAATTTTATGCTGTGCCAATGGTTTTCATTCTTTTGGCCTTGGTTGGCATACTTCGATCCCAGTCTGCCAATCCCCTGGCTAACCCGGGGCCTCTTACACCGGCTGAGGAACTGAAATCTTTCCAAATAGCCACTGGATTTTCAATCGAACTCGCTGCCAGCGAACCTATGGTTATAGACCCTGTAGCCATGGCGGAAGATGAATCAGGCAGGCTGTATGTTGCCGAAATGATCGGTTACCCAAACGGTGGTATAGGAACAGGTGACATTTCTTCTGGCAGGATCAAGCTTCTGGTAGACACCGATCGTGACGGCAAGTATGACAAATTCACGATTTTTGCCACAGGGCTAAGGTTCCCACTGGGTATCATGCCTTGGAAAAAAGGGATTCTGGTGGCGAATGCCCCCGACCTTGTTTATTTGGAAGATACGGATGGAGATGGTAAATCGGATAAATCTTCAGTGCTTTATACGGGCTTTAACACTTACAACATTCAGCAGATGCTGAACACTTTTCGTTGGGGCCTGGATAATCAGATTCACAGTGTGAATGGCAGCAATGGTGGAACCATTATTTCCAAAGAAGGGGTTCAAATGACCCCGGTTGAGTTGCGGGGGCGTGGCATCCGTTTTCGTCCGGACCAGCCAGGCAAACTTGACCCTGCAACTGGGGGTGGACAATATGGTTTAACCATGGACAGCTATGGGCACTGGTTTTCCTCCACAAATAGTAATCACATTCGCCAAATGGTTTTGCCCGATGCAGAGCTTCGCAGAAATCCTAATCTTGCGGTTGGAAGCATGGTATTGGACATTGCAGAACATGGCTCTTCCTGCAAAGTGTTTCGTATCAGCCCATTCGAAGCCTGGCGCGTGGAAAGGACCAACCGCCGCAAAGGTGGCGCTGATGCCAAAAGGTTGCCATCCACTGAACTGGTTCCGGGAGGTTTTTCCACCTCATCGTGCAGTCCGTTGCTTTTGGATAGCACCAGTTTTCCAGAAGCCTACCGTAACTCGGTTATTATTTGTGAACCTGCCAATAATGCAATTCTGCGGGATATAGTGGAGCCTAAAGGCCTTGCATTTGTTGCCCGAAGGGGTGATCCCGAAAAGGAGTTTCTGGCATCCACCGATAATTGGTTCAGGCCGGTATGCCTCCAACTGGCTTTGGATGGAAGTGTTTTGTTATTGGATTTTTACCGGGAAGTGATTGAAACTCCGTTGTCTTTGCCGGAAGACATGAAGGCAACTCTGCCATTAAAAACCCAAGCCAAGGGGCGAATCTGGCGTATCAAGCCAGAAGGTTTCCAGCC
>JBEGQX010000110.1:0-9604 GCA_041180805.1 Planctomycetota bacterium | reverse complement strand
TTGGGCGGTTTCCGGCCTTAGGAACGCAGCGCTTTCCTCGCCACCAAGGGCGCCAATAAAGGTTTTGAACATCAGGTTGAATTCCCTGGGTTCCGTCAGTGTTCCCAGTGATTTTGCATCGGGACCAAGAACTTGTGAAAAATCCTTGATGGTAACCAGGGAAACCAATTCGGATTGCCATTGCAGTTCATCAGCGGATTTTGCACGAAGGTTGAAATATTTAAGGGCTTTTTGTTCGGTTTCTTTAAGTCCTTCCTCGCCACCATTCTGAGACGCAACAAAAACTTTTTGCCCCTTGGCCTCAACCCACCTACCCCGCACCTGGTCGTGGCGATAACGTTTTTTAGATTCCCGACAATCCACCATGAAATCGTGAAATAAATCATAATGCCCCGAACATTTCCATGCCTGTGGGTGCATGATGATGCTGCAATCCAAGCCTACCATCTGGAATTCTTCCGGAGCTTCCTGGGGCTTTATCAATTCGTTATGGCCTGATACCATGTCCCGCCACCAGGCTTCCTTGATGTTCTTTTTTAATTCAACACCTAGCGGGCCATAGTCCCAAAAGCCGTTCAGGCCTCCGTAAATCTCGCTGGATTGAAATAGAAAGCCCCGGCGCTTGCAAAGTGAAACTAGTTTGTCCATGTCCATGGTTCAACCCCTGAAGAGCAAAGCTTCACTCATAGCGAAGCCAATTATGAATATTGCGCTATTTTAATGAGGCCGGCAGTTTTCGGGGAATTCAAAACTGCAGTATTTTGCCCAGCATTTTGAATTTTTCCGATTGCAACGGCTTTGATAATTTTGACGACTGAGTATTTACTTGGGAAAATTCCAAGACTCGTCAAAAAGACCAATTTCCAATGGTTTGGATGCGTCTTTCAAATGAATAATAGCGTAGTCTCCCAGACGGGGATAAAGAAGAGCGTTCGTGCCTTTCAAATCAGCCTCTCGAAATGTGTGGCCTGAATTCAAAACCAAATAGTTGGAGGGTGAAAAAGGGCTTGGATAAATTAGCGCAGGCAAATGATTGGAGGAATCAACACGGATGTTTCTCCATTGAAGGGTTTTTTGAGTCCATTTGATAGGCAATTTAGGAAGCGATTTGGAAATTAGGCTATTGGATCCAGGGTCTCCAAAAAGAATAATGTTTTGGTTTTTAAGATCCGATTCGGTCACCTCAATGTCTTTTTTGATGATCAATTCACCACGAAAATAGCGTTTCCATTCTTTTCCAAAGCGTGAAAGTTCTTCCCTGGAAAATTTTTCAGATGCTTCGTTCCAGGGTGTTGAACTCCCAATCACGCAAATGAACGCTTTGGTAAAAGCATCGTCAATCGGGCCTTGTAACCCGGGTTTCTTGGCAAGTTGATCTCCCGTACCTGATTCAAGTTTAGGGTTCCATTGCCCCTGCTCGGTTCTTTCAAAACTTATGCTTTTAGTCTTTGAAGCGAACGCCTTGGAATTGATTTTCTGGCCGTCGATATCAAATGAAAAATCTCGGAGAGGGGAATCTGGCAGAAGAATCTGGAAAGCTTTTACATTCTTGGTTTTGACATTGAATTGGCTCACATTGAAAGTGGCATGAATAGAGGACTGGCGGTAATGATTTTCCAGCCGATCCAGTTGGACCCAGTGACATTTGGGAAACTTCAAAGTATAAGTTTCAAACCTGATTTCCGAAGGATAATCCGGAATGCCTTTTGTGATATGTGGAAGATATTCATCGAAGGCTTTTTTTTGCCATTCCGGAGGAAATTTGTGTTCCAACCCGGGGGCTACCAAATGAACCATGGGAATTCCAAGGCTTTTGATCTTTTGCTCCATGATGTCCGCCGCTTCCTTTTGTTTGTCAATTTCCCCGGAATAGGCAACGATCGGGACATTGAAAGCATTTTGGGCATAACGAAAAGCATCGTAAATGGAAAGGTTGGATTCCAAGGGTTCCGGAAGTTTCTCGGGCAAATTCGGAACATATCCGTGGGTGTTCACAAAGCCTGCGCCGGGGCCGACAACGCACCATTTATCCGGATGTTGCAAACCTAGATGCCAACTACCCGCACCACCCATGGAAAATCCTTTTAAAACCACCCTTTTCAAATCGACAAATTTCAGGCGCCCAAGTTGTTTCTCCTGATTGAGGAAGGTTTCAATGGCTTCGAAAACATCCGTTTCTCCGGCCCATCGGTATGCGTTGTTACCACGCCCATAAACAGCCAGTTGGATATGTTCCTGTTCTTGGGTTATGGGTTTGTCTGAACGGTTGTCGTAAAGGAAACCAACCTCGGTTAAGGTGTCATTTCTGCCATGGAGCAGAATGTGCAATGGGTACTTGGTGGAAAGGTCTTTGCCGTAAGATTTTGGGTATACAATCGCATAAGGTTGTAACGAGGAATCAATTTTAGATAAATATCCGCGTGGTACTGTCACCCCAAAATTTTGCAGCCAGGAAGGTTTTTGGTTTGCCAACTGTTTGGCTCGGAGTATTCCCTGCTCGGCAGCAAAATGGGCTTTCTTGAATATATCTTTGTGATTGTAATCCTTGGACCATAAAAGCCATTCCAAAGCTTTCTGGTAAACCTTTACATCGGCCAGAAGATCGGATGAAATTTCTTTGGTGTCTAATTTAGAAGCTGCGGATTTTAATTCCTGCAACTTATCAAGGAGTTTTGCCTCTTCCTTGACGATTTCCTCCTTCGGAAACACAAATGGGGCAGGCTTTTTAGGAGCCTGACTAAATGCGGAATTTTTGCCAATAACAATAATCACAATGACAAACAGAATCCAACGGACTCGGTTAGCTGGCATAAGACCTCTATGGAAAGTTAGGAATTTATTGGCGCATGGAATCGCGAAGCAAGTCTATGGCTTCTTCGGGGCAAGTTTCCTGAAGTGTTTTGCCCTTGCGTTTCAAATTTTCAGAAAAACGAATGGCAGTGTCCTGCATTTTTTCGTGGGTTTCTTCGGATCCACCTACCAGGAAAAAGTGCTCGCTGCGGGTAATTCGCTGGTGTTCATCCTGATTATCTAACCCAACGCCCACAAACCCTGAAATGTTAGTTTGTGACTTTTTTGGCTTCTTCTTGCTCATAGATGAATCCCCAAGGATGAAACCTCTTCCTTTTAAATATATTCCATGAAAAGAAGCTAAATCAAACGATTAAACCAAGAAACTGCAAAAATCGAATCAAAATTCATTTTTTGCTGCTTTTGACATGAAAATAGCTTTTCAAAGCAGTAAAATGTGAATTGAATATGTTTGTTTTGATTGCGGCGACAGCCGCTTTTTCTTTTGATTTTGGTGATTTTATGTCTATTGAACGCGTGCCAATGACTCGGGATGGTTATGAAAACCTTAAATCTCAATTAGAGCGAATGCAAACCTCGGAAATGATCGAAATTGCCAAAAGAATTGCGGATGCAAGGGCTCTGGGAGATTTAAGCGAAAACGCCGAGTACCATGCAGCCAGAGAAGACCAAGGTATGCTTCAAGCAAGGATAGATGCGTTGCAGGATAAGTTGGCGAGAGCAGTCATCGTGGACAGTTCCACACTACCCAAAGACACAGTGGTTTTCGGCACAAGAGTCAGAATCAAGGATTTGAATTCTGGGGAAGAAGAAATTTATGAATTGGTGGGGCCTGGTGACGAGGATTATGACAATAACAAAATCCTTTCATCAAGTCCTCGTGGTCAGGCAATGTTGGGTAAAAAGGTTGGTGATGAGGTGTCTTTTAAGGTTCCAAAGGGCGTTTTGCGTTACAAGGTGATGGAAATTTCCCATCCATAAAAAGTTAACAAATTTATATTGGAGTCGAACATGAAGGCTTTGTTGAAAAAATTGTATAGGCCAATTTCGGCTTTTTTTGCATTAGCGTTGTTGTTTGCAGCAGTGGTAATAGGTGCGGATAGCAACAATTCTGGTGACAAAATGGTTGTGGCTGCCGATAAGTTTATGAAGGCCCTTTCTACTGAGCAGCGGACAAAAGGTGTTTTTGGCTTTGATTCCCCAGAACGCATCAACTGGCATTTTGTGCCTTTGCAAGACAAACAGAAAAATCCCACCCGCAAAGGGTTGAGATTTGAGGAAATGACCGGTGAGCAAAAGGAGTTGGCTTTTGGCCTTCTTCGTTCCGCAACAAGTGAAGCCGGTTTTGATAAAGCAAAAACAATCATGAGCCTTGAAGGGGTTTTGAAAGAATCTGAAAAAAATGGCGTGAATGTCCGAAGTCCTGAGTGGTACTTTGTGTCAATTTTCGGGGATCCCAGTGCGGGAAAACCTTGGGGTTGGAGGTTTGAGGGGCACCATCTTTCCTTAAATTTTACTCTGGATGGTAAAAGGGTTGTTTCTACAACCCCAGCTTTTTTTGGTGCCAATCCTGCAATTGTGAAGGCGGGTGCTAAAAAAGGATTGAGAACTTTACCCGAAGCGGAGGAAGCTCCCAAAAAGTTGATTGCTGCTTTGGATGAAAATCAGAAAAAAGAAGCGAGAAAAGATAAGATTTTTGCTGAAATCGAGCAAGAAAAGGCCTTGGCACCAGATTTCCCTAAGGGAATTTCAGTAGCAAAGCTGACTTCTGAGCAGAAAACTTTTGTTAAAGAAATTCTTTCTGGTTACGCAAACCGTTTGGCCAAAGACTTGGCGGAAAAAGAATTGGCAAGGCTTTATGGAGAAGATTTTGCCTCCTTGGATTTCAGTTATGCCGAAGAAGAAAACAAACCTGGTCATCCTTTGACTTATCGATTGCAAGGTAAGAACGTTTTGATTGAATTCCTCAACATTCAGGCGGATGGTTCCGGCAACCCTGCGAACCATATTCACAGTTCTTGGCGGGCTTCCACGGGAGATTTTGGTCAAAAGAAAAAGTAGGTGTTTTCTAGGCGGCTTAAGCGACACCAGTCGAATAAATCGACTGGTGTTTTTGTTTTAAATGACCGGTTAAACACTTGTTTTGCTTTGGGATTAAACATCGGATAAATTTTAAGAACGCTGTAAATTATTATTTGAACAATGTTTGCGATTTTCGTTACGCGTTTAAATTAAATACTCTTGGAAAAATGAAAATAAATCTATGGTTGGCTTACTAGTTGCTTGGTGAGGTTTACCAAATCATGTATGGCAGCTCCGCCCGAGCTGTCGGGAGAAGGGTTCCTCACCCCTTTTCCAGCCCGTTTGTATCAGGCTTTGAGGACCTGACACGGGATTTTTGGGAGGTGGGGCAGGATTCTTAAAAATTGATCCGTTTGGGTCACTTTTGAATTATCCTGCCCTGCTAACTAATCTGAAGTTCCATTTCCCCAGCGTTTATTGATCGACCCATAAAAATCCACTCTTCTGTCTCTGAAGAATGGCCAGTTTCTTCTGGTTTCCTCTATTGCTTTGCGAGAGCACTCTGCGACAAGGATTTCCTCGTTTTGATGGTCGGCCAACTTTAGATAGCCCCCGTAAGTATTTAAGATGTGAGAATGGCCCCAAAACTCCAAGCCGCCACCAGTTGGATTGTTCTCAAACCCAACTCGATTGGCCGCAGCAATATAAATTCCATTTGCCACCGAATGAGCCCGGTGCATGGTAAGCCATGCCTCGGTTTGGGATTTACCATAAACCGCTTTTTCGTGGGGATGCCAGCCAATGGCTGTGGGATAGAAAATTATTTCAGCACCCTGCATGGCGGTAAGCCTTGCGGCCTCGGGGTACCATTGATCCCAGCAAATGAGGACCCCAACCTTTGCGAAAGGAGTATTGAAAGATTTAAAACCAAGGTCGCCGGGTGTAAAGTAGTACTTCTCGTAGAAAAGCGGGTCATCTGGAATATGCATTTTTCGGTAAATGCCAATGATATTACCATCCGTGCCTATGACAGCGGTTGTGTTATGGTAAAGACCGGGCATACGCTTTTCGAAAAGTGAAGCGATGATAACTATCCCATGGTTTTTCGCTAATTTCCCGAGATGATCTGTGGTTGGACCGGGAATGGTTTCTGCCAGGTCAAACAATGCGGGATCCTGAACCTGACAAAAGTATGGGGAAAGAAATAATTCCTGGGTGGAGATTATTTGAGCGCCTTTTTGGGCTGCTTCAGTTATTTTTGCTGAAATCTTTTCCAAGTTTTCGCCCGGCGATTTACCACATTTCATCTGAATAAGGCCGACACGAAATACATCATCATTAGGCATGTCTTGTTCCTTGCAGGATGAGTGACCGCAAATTCCGTCTTTTCGTCAGATAAAAATCCATTACGATTAAGTTGTTATTCTTAATTCTAGTGAAACCATTGTGAATTTTATGAACAAGCAGGTTTTGAAACATCTTGAATTGGTTGGTCAGGCTGGAATTGATTGGATAGGCAAGATATCTATTTTGCCAGATTCCGGTTCTGTGACCCCTTTGCAAGCCAGCACTGCTTCAGTTCCAGGGGAAGTTCCGGGTCCCAATACATTGGGATACGAGGGGCGAATTAAAGCTTTGGAATTATTGCGCGGGGAGGTTTCAAAATGTGTTGCGTGTTCCGCACTGGCTAAAACCAGAAAACAAACCGTATTTGGTGTAGGCAAAGTTGATCCGGAAATTTGTTTTGTGGGTGAGGCACCGGGTGCTACTGAGGATGAAGTGGGGGAACCTTTCGTAGGCGAGGCCGGCCAACTTCTTAATAAGATACTGGTTGCTTGCGGGATGACGCGTGAGGATGTTTATATTTGTAATATTATTCGCTGCAGGCCTCCTGATAATCGATTGCCGCTTCCTGACGAGGCGGCTAATTGCAGAAAATTTCTAGAGACCCAGTTGGGTTATGTTCACCCAAGGGTCATAGTCTGTCTGGGAGCTTGCGCTGCCCAAAACTTGCTTGATACCAAAACTCCAATCAGCAAGATGCGTGGTAGCATGCATGATTGGCGTGGAATACCGGTAATGTGTACTTTTCATCCCGCATATCTTCTTAGGAACCCTGAAAAAAAGAAGGAAGTTTGGGATGATATGAAAGGTCTGATGGGTTTTCTGGGAAGAAAAATTCCCGGTAAACCATGATCAGGCTTCGTGTGCTTTAATCGCCCCAAAAATGGATGAAAGCTCGTGCGGCGGTTGGATTGTTTGATTTCCATGCCTGGCGGGAATCAATTCAGGATTTGTATTGTTTTGCAAAAAGATAATATTCAAAAAACTTCTCATGGATTCAGCTTCACGAACTAACTCAAGGTAAGCCGGCCTGATATCTTCAAAAGTGGGAATCTCCACAATTAAATGACGGAAAGGGTTTCGCTTGAAGGCTTCCAGTGCCCTTACCGCAAGATTAGATCCCAAAACCCTTAGGCCTCGATTTTGTAAATAATTTCTTAAAAGCTGTCGTTTGTCTTCATTGGCAATAACAATAAAAACCGTGGAGAGGTTGCCTGTCTGATTTGGTGGGATGGTGTTTGATTCGACCTTGCGTCGGATGATTTTCAAGGCTGTTGAAACCTGCGAAAAATCGGTATAGCGGCGGCCTTTATCCGGGTTGGTCATATTCCTGATGATCGGCAGTATTTCCGGGTGCTGGGACTTTTCAGAGTGTTGATCAAAATTAAGGATGGTGCCTTTCTCGAATAATTTCCTTCGCGTTGTTCTTTGTGAGGGAATTAAAGTGCTTCCAGTTAACATCCAGTAAAAAAGGCAGCCAGCGAAGAAAATATCCGCCTGATGGTCTCCCATGCTTGTGCCGGTAATCTTCAAGAAATCCAAATATTCGAAGGATGGCACCTTCGGATAATCGGATTTGAAATGACTTGCTCCATGGCGGAAATTCAAAATCTTTATTTGCCTGGATGAGTCAGGGATTATTTTGCTTGCAGATATGTTGCCGTGAAATATGCCCTCCCTTTGTAGTTCAGCCAGCACATTGGAAATATTTTCCATCAGATGGATAGCTTCCAAGGCGGGTATCGATTTTCTCAGGATTAATTGTTCGTGAATGCTTCCGCCCGGTTCACAATCATAAACGATGAAAGGTGGAATTCCTGTTGTTCCTGGGTTTGTGTGAAAGGGCCTTACAATGTTCTGGGAAGCTACTTGCTGAACAAATGAGCTTTCCCGTAGGAAAAGACCGGTTTCAAGGTCAGATTTTTGAAACTGTTTTCTGAGAACTTTTATGATGACATTTTTGCCATCCGGTATTCTTTTCGCTTTATAAGTTCTTGCAAAGTCACCCAGGGAAATGGGACCGGATAAATTGTAATCTTGAAATCGGATGGCTTCTGTTTCGCCTTTTAAAATCTTTTCAAGCTGCCAATCGGATAAAATCCGTTTTTCAACAAGTTCCGTTGGATTGATAGCCTTCCTGTTGCTTGCAAGAAGTTCCTCGTAAATGGAATTTACTTCTGATTTTCCAGCTATCCCTTTCTTCTCAATAATGTGGAGCAAGGATAGGAATTCATCGGAGTCCATAAAAGTACCTTTTCTGGCACGCAATAATTTGCCCATCTTAACTTCTTTCGGGGAAATACTTCAAGATTTCATGATTTCTTTTAGAACTCGGACTGAATAAATTCCTATTGTGCACTGTCGGAAAAGAAGCTATTAGGCTCAGATCGAAAGTAGGTTTTGGGAGATATTCCATTGATGAGGTCAGGCAAATTTCGAAAATGTATGTTCGGTATCAGGGTGTTAGCCTTGATGGGAGCATGCGTTTCTGGGTCTGGATGCTCATCTTTGTGGGATACGGTAACCAGCAGGGAATTTCGTGTCAGGAATATGTTCCAAAAGGCAGAACCACCATTGGTGGTTTTGGAAAAAAGTGTTGATGGGGATAAACGTGCTGCTGCGCTTGCGGAATTAAAAGAGCCTTTGGCGCACAATGGGACGGTTGAGGATCAGGAAAAAGTATTTAAGGTTTTGTCGGATGCCGCCCTTACTGACCGGCAGGCACTTTGTCGTATTCAAGCCATTTCCACCTTGAGAAATTTCAAGGATACCAGAGCTCCTGAAGTACTTAAAGACTCCTACTACCGCGCATCTAATTTTAATCCGGAAACAGCCACGGTGATCAAATGTCAGGCTTTGGATGCCCTTGGAACTTGCAGAAACCCCGCAGGTATGGAATTGCTTGTGAAGGTTTTGAAAGAACCCACAGTGGTTGGATCAGAAAATGATCGCCAGCAGAAAACGGATGAAAAAATAATCGCAGCAAAATCTCTTGGCTTTTACAAAGATTATCAAGCCTCGGAAAGTTTGCTGGGGGCATTGCGGACAGAAAGCGATGTTGCCTTGAAAAATACCTGTAAAGAATCGCTTACGAAAATCACCGGTAAAGATATTCCTGCGGATTATGAAAAATGGGCAGCCTATTTACATCAGGATCCATCCAAAAGAAAGCAACCAAATAGCATATTCGAAAAAATGTTTCAGCTAACTGGTTTTGGGCGATAGCTTTTACTTTTCCATTTTTGCCTGATACAGCAATATCTTTTTATCGATTGGCATAAATTCAATTTGTGCTTGAATCAAAATCTCCGCCAGCCACTCTTTCAAAGGTTTATTCTCTGCAGCGGGGGTTTTCACAGGCTTTGCCTCAACTTCCTCCAACTTCTGTTCACCAAACCCCTTGGGGCTTAATTCGAAAGCAATCATG
>JBEGQX010000109.1:0-8369 GCA_041180805.1 Planctomycetota bacterium | reverse complement strand
CTTCTCGCGGATGGAAAAACTAGCAGGCTTTACCGAAGGTTTATCGAAGGGGATGAAATCGCCACCGAAGCAGGCGCAGAACATTCTTCAGGTCGATATCCAGGCTGGTTTGGGATTCAGCTAGAGTTGTTGCAGGGCAAAGATCCAAAGATGGCAGAGAAAGCGGTATTCGAGGAGTTGGAAAAAATTCGCTCTGAAAAAATTGGTGAGGAAGAATTAAGTCGTGTAAGGCAGAAAGTACTAGCGACTTCTATTTATGCCCGGGAAAGTGTTCATCAGTTGGCTGATGTGATTACCAAGAGCGTGGTTATCGCGGATCTACCGTTCTTAAAGGGTTCCGTCTCAAGGTTGCTTGCCGTAACTCCGGAGGATTTGCAAAGGGTTGCAAAATCTTATCTCGATTCTCAAAAAGCTGTGCTCGTTTGGTCCATTCCTTCCACCAAGGTGACAGGTAAAGGGATTGGCTTTTCGAACAAACTTTTCACCCGAAAACTTCAAAGAAATTATGCCCCTGCCGGGAATGATTTTTCCCTGAAATCTGCAAGAAGAGTTGAACTTCCCGGCGGAATGGTGCTTTTAATGCAGAAGGATTCGCGATTGCCCATGGTGGTTGCCCGTGTTGCCGTGAGGGAAAACAAAGCATTGGAGCCACAGGGCAAATATGGTGTTGCCTCCATGACCTCTTCCCTGATGGATGAGGGTATTCCTGGTATGGGGGGGCAGCAAATCGCAGTGGCGATGGAAAATCTTGGCGCCAGCTTGGAATTTGACGACAACGGTGGAACCTTGAAAATACTTTCCGCAGATTTGAAGGCTGGTTTTGATTTGATGATCCAATGCCTGAAGAAACCAACCTTTCCGGAAGTGGCATTTATTCGCAATCAAAAGCAGGCTCTTTCAGCTTTGGAAGAGATGGAATCGCAACCGGACTATGTTGCTAAAAAAGAGTTTGCAAGGGCCATTTATGGCGACCATCCCAGAGGCAGGCCTTCGGCTGGTAATACTGATAGCGTTAAGGCTTTAATCAAGTTGGATTGCCAAAAGTTTCACGAACGCGCTTATCAGCCTGCCAATCTAATTCTCGCAGTCAGCGGGGATTTTGATGAGGCTTCAATCGAAAAGCAGGTGAAGGATGCTCTGGATGGCTGGGGAAATGGAATGTTTGAAAAACCAGCCTTCCCAAACTTGCAACTGCAGGAAAAAAGCAGCCAGAAGATAGTCACCGTGGATGATGCCGTTCAAATGCAGTTTTATATGGGCCATCTGGGTATTCGTCGCAAGGATCCTGATTATTACAAACTGTTGGTGATGGACCATATACTTGGAACAGGGCCAGGTTTCACAGATCGTTTGTCTGCAAGGTTAAGGGACCGCGAAGGGTTGGCTTATACAGTCAATGCGAATATCACCACTTCCGCAGAGAATGAACCCGGCGCTTTTACATGTTATATAGGGACTGATGCGGTCAATTTTTTTCGGGTAAAGAAGGAATTCTTGGAGGAAATTGAGCGTATTCGTGAAACCCTTCCCACGAAACAGGAACTTGAAGATGCAAAGAATTATCTTCTTGGTAACCTTGCCTTTCGATTCACTTCCAGCACTTCCATAGCCACCCAATTAATTCATGTTGAAAAAATGGGGTTGGGCCTGGGCTATCTCGATGAATTTCGTGCGGAGGTTGGAAAGGTTACCGAAAGTGATATCCAGGCAGTTGCCAAAAAACACCTCCATCCAGAAAAACTGATGATACTCGCGGTTGGCGCCTTGGATCAGCAGGGAAACCCACTAAAGAGAAAGTGATTCAATCAAACAAACCCTTGGGGGCAGGTTTAATGCACTCCGGGGAATCCACTATTACTTTATTTACTATGGAAGTAACTTTTTGAAGATGGAAGCATGTGGATTCTGCCTGTTCTAAAAATTCAGGCAGCTTCATTTCAGGTTCAGGGGATGTAAGCCATTCCCCCCACTTTTCTTTGGGAATGACAAGCGGCATTCTTTGGTGAAGTTGACTGATGTTTTGGTTTGCTTGGGTCGTTAAAATACTGAAGGATTCCAGAGGTGTGTCAGAAATTTTTTCATTCCTGTCCCAGATGCCAGCAAACATCCATGGAATTGAATTCGGTTGGGTGATGTAGTAGGGAGTTTTTGTTTTTCCCTCGGTATGCCATTCGTAAAATCCATTTGCAGGTACAAGGCATCTTTTGTTTTTGAAAGGCCCTTTAAAAGAAGGCTTTTCAAGGATTGTTTCTGAGCGGGCGTTAATCATCTTTCCTGCCATGGTTTTATCTTTAGCCCAGGACGGCACCAAACCCCATTGCAGTAACCGTAATGACGCGGATCCATTTTCTTCAAAAAGATAAACAGGCGTCTTCTGGGTTGGCGCAATATTGAATCGGGGCAACCAATCAAAGGGAATGGCGCATCCCAGAAAGTGCCTTAGAGTTGCGCTATCGGAATATAAAGCAAACCTTCCACACATGATTGCACCCTTTTCTTCTTGCCATGATTTTGCATATTAATTGAAATTAGGAAAGGTATTTGATGTTTTTTTGATTTAGGAGCATGGAATTATGTCCGCATCATCCCAAACCATGGAATTCAAGACAGAACTGAAGCAGCTTTTGCACCTTATTACCCACTCGCTTTATTCAAACAAGGAAATATTTCTGCGGGAATTGATTTCCAATGCTGGTGATGCCATCAACAAGATAAGGTTTGATTCTCTGGATCAGCAGGAAATTCTCGAGGGAAACAAAGATTGGAAAATTCGCATTCTGCTGAACAAGGATGCTTCCACCATTACGATTTCCGACAACGGAATCGGTATGTCACGAGACACCATTATTGAAAACCTTGGAACGATTGCGCGTTCTGGCACAAAAAATTTCATGGAGAAATTGAAAGACCAGGCAGGTAAGTCCAAGCCTGAGTTGATTGGACAATTTGGCGTTGGTTTCTACTCAGCATTCATGGTCGCGGATAAGGTTGAAGTTTACTCCAGGATGGCAGGAAAACCCGACGGCGGCATATTCTGGACTTCGGATGGCCAGGGTGAATTTACCTTGGAATCCAAACCCAAGGAACACCGGGGTACTGATGTGGTGCTTCACATAAAGGCTGATGAGAAGGAATTTCTGGAACCTTTCCGCATTCGTTCCATAGTCCGCAAGTTTTCAGACTTTGTCGAACACCCCATTGTCCTGGAAGTTGAGGGTGAGAAAAAAGAGGATGCAAAAGAAGATATCCTTAATTCCCAAAAAGCAATCTGGCTGAGATCAAAATCGGAAATCAAGCAGGATGAATACGACAACTTTTACCAGCAGATAAGCAACGATTTCCAGAAACCTTGCAAGACCATTCATTACAGTGCTGAAGGTCTGAATGAATTCAAAGTGTTGTTGTTTATACCTGAAGATTTACCCATGGAGTTTCAATTTGGCGAGGTTAAGCCAGGGCCAAGATTGTATATCCAACGCGTACTTATCATGGAGCATTGTGAAGCGCTTCTGCCCCCTTACCTGCGATTTGTAAAAGGAGTGGTAGACTGCTTTGATCTACCTTTGAATATTTCACGTGAAATCTTGCAGGATAATCCTGTTCTTGCCCGGGTAAGAAAAGATGTTGTGGCCAGCGTGTTGAAAGCCTTGAAAGATTTGAAGGAATCGGAACCTGAGAAATATGCCAGGTTTTTCAAGGGGATGGGTGGGATGCTGAAAGAAGGCTTGAGATCGGATTTTGAAAATCGTGAGAAAATTGCTGATCTTTTGTTATTCAGTTCCTGGAAAACCCCCTCGGATAAGACCACAACATTGGCGGATTATGTGGCGGCGATGCCCGAGGCGCAAACAGACATTTATTATCTCGCAGGCGAATCCAGGGCTCAGTTGGAAGCTTCCCCGCTGCTGGAATCTTTCAAATCCAAAACCCAGGATGTTTTGCTGTTTACCGATCCCATTGATGAGTTTTCACTTCCCTACCTTAACGAGTACAAAGGGAAAAAGTTGAAGCCTGTCGATCGGGCGGTGGATAAGACTGCCAGCGAAGAAGGCTTGCTTGAGGAAACCAAGACCCGGTACACAAAGTTTTTGGAACATGTGAAATCACAACTTCCAGACCTTGAGGATGCTCGCCTTACCTCCCGCCTTCAGGAGAGTCCGGTGGCCTTGGTTTCTCAGGAGGGAGGCCTGTCTGCGGCGCAGGAAAGATTTCTTAAAAAGATTGGTCGTGCAGAAATGGGTGGCTCCAGCAAACGGATTCTTGAAATTAATCCCTCACATGCGCTGGTAAACAAACTCAGGGATCAGTTTGAGGAAAAGGGCGCAAGTTTCGAATTGGAAAACACCTTGAAGAATCTCTACGATCTTGCCTTGATTGCTGAAGGCTCACAGGTTCCGGACATCGGCGCCTTTATCAAGCGCATGCAGCAGGCGATGTTGGCTTCTTTCTAATTCGGCAATCTTTGCCCTGAAGTTTTCTAGAATATCTCCTGGATTAAAATTTGGAGATTAAAAAAGTATTCAGGGAAGATGAAAGAAACAAGAATTTATTTGTTGCGCCACGCCGAAACAGCCACCCCCCATGTGTTCCATGGAGCCGAGTCGGATGTGGAACTTGGAGCCCGCGGGATTGAACAGGCGGAAGCTGCTGCTCAATATCTTTCTTGCAAAGGGGTTACCAGAACCTGTTCCTCCGCGATGCGGCGCGCCCTGCAAACTGCAGAGCCAATATCCAAGAGTTGCAATACTTCCGTTGAAGTGATCCCCTTGCTGCACGAAAGAAAAGTTGGCCCATTAAGCGGCACGTGTAATCAGAAAAAAGAAGGCATTTGGCCTGATACTTTGATGGAATGGAAAAAGGGTAATATTAGATACGCCCCTGAGGGCTCCGAGTCCCTTGCTTGCATGCAGGATAGAATTTTCCCCGTATGGAATAGCTTGTTAGAAAGGCATTCCGGTGAAACGATTGCCGTGGTCTGCCATGGGATGGTTATAAAGGTTTTATTGCTTGGCATTTTGCCTGGCTGGGATGTTTCCAGATGGGATGAATTTGGTCCGGTGCCAAATATTGGAATTACCGAGATGGTTTTCAGCGAACAACAATATAAGGTTATTGAACTTAACAAAGTGCCATCTTAACCTTTAATGTATGCTTTGAAGGGCAGTGACAGCCCCTTAAGGAAAGGAATTTCGTGCAAGCCAGATTGGCATGGCTAATGTTCCTGCAATTTGCAATTCCAGGATCATTTCTTCCCATGTACAGCATTCGCCTGAAAGAATTATCTTTTAGTCCCATGGAGATGGCGATTTGTTGCGCCACGCATGGAATAGGGGCACTCCTTGCCCCGCTTGGTGCCCAGTTAGCTGACAGATATTTTGCCGCTGAAAAATGCGTTTCAGTTTTTTGTTTCCTGGGTAGTATTCTTCTGGTGGCGCTTTCGAATGCCACGGGCTTTTGGGCCATGGCATTGCTAACTTTGGTTTTTTGGCTGTTAATTGTTCCCATGATGGTTTTGTGTAGTACTATTTGCTTTACGCATTTGCAGAATCCTGAAAAGCAATTTGGTTTTGTAAGGCTAAGTGGAACACTTGGCTGGATGATGCCCGGCTGGATGTTACTACTTATTAATCGTTCCCAAATCATTCCATCCTGGGAGGGTGGCGTTCATGAGCAATTTCTTATCGGATGTGTTTTTGGTCTTATAGTCACCATTTATGCATTCACCCTTCCTCATACCCCGCCACGCCCCAACAAACAGGAAAAATTTGCCCCATTGGCGGCAATGCGACTGCTGAAGGGATGCCTTTCGCAACATATTGCCTTTGTACCCTGGGTGTTTGCATAACCATGCCATTCACCACGCAGGCTTCTCCTTTGTTGCTTGAACACTTGGGAATAGTCCAGCCCTGGTTGAGTCCAACTCTTACCATTTCCCAAGTCTCGGAAGTGATTTCACTTTTTATGCTGCCCATGTTTCTCATTCGTCTTGGCTTGCGGGGAAGTATGGTATTTGGATTGATTTGCTGGCTGGCAGCATTGTGTATTCTGGCGGTCGGGGAACCAGCTTGGTTAGTTATAAGCTCCCTGCCATTGAATGGTTTGTGCGTGACTGGTTTTCTCGTCACAGGGCAGGTTTATGTAAATTCCGAGGCTCGTGGCGATTTAAAAGCCAGCGTTCAATCCCTGCTAACTTTTGTGCAGGGGATAGGTTTGTTTTCTGGTCACATTTTGGTGGGAATATTACGCAGTATGGCTAAAAACCCTGCGGATATGGGGGATGAATTGCATCTTGCGTTTCAGGTGGCTGCAGTGATCAACGCTTTTTTGCTGGTGGTGTTTTTACTTTGCTTTTGGCCGACACATGCCAGGAAACACGGAAGCTCTTAGTTAAAAAAGCCGTGAAGTTTACTCCACGGCTTGAATCGTAAGACTGCCTTAAAGCCATTTCTATGCAATAAGCTCCTTGATGGGATTGGCACCTTTGTCCACCAGGCGTATAGGCCTTCCAATGGGTGTTTGAATGTTTTTTGTGTAATCGATCCCAAGGATGCTACAAGCCGTTGACATGAAATCCAAGGTGGATATTGGCCGTTCTTCCACGGTGCCACCTTGTTTATCAGTCTTGCCGATAATTTGGCCTCCCTTGATTCCACCACCCACCATAACACTAGTCCATGCCCTGGGGTAATGGTCGCGCCCCGGCTTGGGACCGCGTTGGTTAATTTTGGGTGTTCTGCCAAAATCACCCATCCATATAACAAGAGTTGAATCCAAAAGGCCTCTTTCTGACAAATCGTTGATCAGTGCGGACATTGCCATATCCACCTGGCCACTGAGTTTCTTCACCCTCTCAAAGTTATCCATATGGGTATCCCATCCGCCAAGGTTGACTTCAACAAATCGAACACCCGTTTCAATAAGTCTTCTGGCTAGCATGCAGCCTTCACCAAATTTTCCGGAACCATAGGCGCTTTTGATGGAAGTTGATTCCGTGGAAAGATCAAAAGCTTTTGATTGGGCAGACTTCATCATGGTAACTGCGCGCTGGTAAGTGGTTTGGTGGGAACCACCAGCATCGGATGCGTAATCTTTGTGGAAAGCTTTTTCCATTTCTTCCAGCAGACTGACGCGATTCTCGAATTGCTTGGAAGCAACAAGAGGCTTCAGATTTTCAACACCCTTGGAAGGGTCCGAAACTACCAGAGGTTGATGCTTGGAGCCAAGATAACCTGCCCCATAGCTTCTATTTCCATTTATCGTGACAAAATTCGGAAGGGGAAATACAGGGTTCCCAATTTCCATGGAAGCAATAGAGCCCAAGCTGGGATAAGTTAGGCCGCCCTGGCCTTCCTTGTAACCAGTGTGTAAATAGTACTTGGCCCTGCCATGTGCGCCTTCGGCTGTGCTCATACCGCGAAGCAAAGCGGCTTTGTGCATCCACTTGGCCATGTTGGGTAAATGTTCACTGATTTGAATTCCAGGCGCACTGGTGGAAATAGGCTTAAATTCACCGGCGCCATCTGAATCAGGCTTCAAGTCAAATGTATCTTTATGGCTGGGGCCACCATCCATCCATAACAAGATGCAGGACTTTTGCTTGGAGGTGTTTGCTTCCGCGGCATGGCTGGCAAGAACATTCATCCAGCCTGAAAAAGACGCACCGCCAACTCCGAGTGTGCTTAGCTTCAAAAAATCCCTGCGGTATAAGCCGTTTATAAGATCTTTGTTCATGATGCGCTCCAAGTAGTCTTAAGCAGATTAATGATTAAGCGTGAATTCGCTGGTGTTTAACAAAACCCAAAGAATGTCAGAATAACCCTGTTTTGGGTCTCCAGAGTCTTTCACGAACGTGGACAACTTTTGGGTTTCAGAATCCGTGGGAAGCCTGTTAAGGGTGGATAAAAACAGTGTGTTGATTGCTTTGGTGGAATCCATGTCCTTACTGATAATTTTTGCGATGGTTTGCGATGAATTCATTTGAGGGGAATTCATCAGTCTTAAAACCTGAGGGATGCCAGTTTCATAGCTAAGGGCGGAAACACCTTCCTCTGGTTGGAAGAAAGCCACAAATTGAGACCTTGGCCCCCTGTTTGCAACCTTCATCTTTTTCAATTTTGCCGCTTTGATATCGTTTTTGGTTGGGTTTCCAACTACAGTCATGATGCTGTCATAAAGTTGCTCGGGGGTGAAATTCTTGATAGGCATGGTCGCCAAGAGTTCCTTGTCCGAGTTCTTGTTGGAATCATTAGGTTTGCTGGATCTTTGGTAAGTTTCACTGTTGCAAATGGCTCGAATAAGGTCCTTAATATCAAAGTCGGAGGCGGAAAATTGCTGGGAAAGAATTTCCAGCAATTCGGGGTGAGTGGCTG
>JBEGQX010000108.1:0-12379 GCA_041180805.1 Planctomycetota bacterium | reverse complement strand
ATTTCTAATTCAAGCAGTTGGTTTTTCTCGGCATCTTCCAAAAGTTCGCTGAAGTTTCTGTAGCCATGGTAGGTTTCATTAAAGGATGGTTTCTTCCTTTTCATGGTATCTTTTACCATGGAGGACCAGATCACCTCCTTGTTTTCCCTGCGTAGAGCCTGAAGCGATTCCATAAGCAGTTTGAAGGCTTTCTTTTTTGTATCGGAGACACTGCCATCAAGCTCTGGAAGATGGGGGGACTTTACTTCCAGGTCTTCGTAATAGATGAATTGGTCGCAATTATCGCGCAGGAGTTCTGATGTGGATTCCTGCATGCCGAGCCCAATGACATGTTTACCCAATTCCTTGAGTTTTGATACCAGTGGAGAGAAATCGCTGTCGCCGGAAACCACGACAAAAGTGTCAATGTGTTCTTTGGAATAGGCAAGGTCCATGGCATCCACACAAAGGCGTATGTCAGCGGAATTTTTGCCGGACTGGCTGCGCTTGGGGATCTCTGTTAGTTCAATGGCAGCTTCGTGCAGCATGGATGTGTAGGCACCAAAACGATGCCAATCCGCGTATGCCTTTTTGAAGACGATTTTTCCCTTTTCCACAAGTCTTTCAAGAACCCTGCTTATGTCAAACTTCTCTCGCCGGTTCTGAAAGCCAAGGGCCAGGTTTTCAAAGTCTATGAAGACAGCGAGCGACCTTTCTCCGTCAACAATCACTGGTTAAATCCCCCTGATTAAACGTTGGAAAGTTTTGGTTCACTTTCCGTTACGCCAATGGTTAAGCATAACCTTGCTGGATGAGTTCAGGAAGGACAAGACCTGATATTTTATAAGAAAGTTTGGTTAGGGCTTTGGGCGAACCACCCTGGGTTGGCCTTGCTGGGCGAGTGGTTCCTGCACCATTTTCCATCCTTGGGGTGCGCGAGGTGCGTCAAACTCGGATCTTTCCAGACGAATGTTGGTGTCGATTTTTGGTAAGTCCCAGGTAACTTCACTTCCATTGGGTTGTTCAAACCAGAGTTGCCTTGGCATAAAGGTTGCCCGGTTGAAAACAACCCTGGCGCGTTGAAAGTCTGCTTTGTCAGCCGGAAAGCGTGGGATGATATCCATGTAGATATACCACTGATCTTCCATGGCGACCCGCAAATCATATCGTTTCATGGCTTCCTCGGCTTTCATGCCAAAAAGGAGGGACATGAAACTGTCATCAGCAACCTGACCTTGTTTTGGTTTTGGCATTTCAAACGCACGTATTTCCTTGGCTTCGAAAAGTACCTGGTAGAGAAAATTTCCCGTGCAAAGGAATTTCTTGTCTAGCTCGACTTTGCCTTCTTTTCGTAGTTCCAAGCTTGCAAGGTTTACCGTGCTGGTTCCCTGTCCCACCTTCATGTATTTTGCCAAACCAAGTGAAGCGGTTGTGGTTTCAAAGGTTTTGTCTTTTTCAATCAGTTTAATGTTTGCAACTAGGGTTTGGATTTTAAGCATCTCCTGTTCCCAGCGGTTCAGGTACTGAAGGAGTTGGGATTGACCTGCCTGTGGAACCTGTTGAACAGGTTGTGCGGCATTTCCTTGAGCCAAAACAAAATTGGCAGAGGCAAGAAATGTAATGGCTAATACTGTAAATCGGTTCATTCCTGAATCTCCGTCATTCGGTGCGGGGGCCAAGGAATGAAACATTTAGTTATTTGGAACCCTGCCCGAATTATCCAAATTTATAACACGGGAAGGATTTTTTTAGAAAGGGCAGTCTGCTTGGCAGAAGCTACTCGGCGACCCATTTAGCCCAGATTTACATAAACGGTTTTTACTTCAGTGTAATTGCTTAAGGCGTATTCGCCAAGTTCCCTGCCGATACCGCTCATCTTAAAACCACCGAAGGGGGCTGCCGCATCAAACACATCGTAGCAATTGACCCACACGGTGCCTGCACGCAGGCTGTTGGACAGTTTATGGGCCTTTTGGATATCCCTTGTCCAAACTGCGGCTGCAAGGCCATAAAAAGTCTTGTTGCCTCGCGAAATAACATCCTCGATGTTTTTGAATTTAAGAATATTCATTACCGGACCAAAGATTTCTTCTCTGGAAATCTTCATATCATCTTTTACGCCATCAAAGATGGTCGGTTGGATGAAATATCCCTTGTTGCCAACCCGCTTGCCACCCGTGAGAAGATTTGCACCTTCCGAAACACCTGCATCAATATATCCCATGATGCGGTCGCATTGCTCCTGCGAAATCTGGGGCCCCTGGGTTGTGGAGGGATCAAATGGGTCGCCCACTTTTTGCTTCTTGGCTCGGGCGACCAGCTTTTCGACGAATGCATCGTGCACTTTTTCTTCCACGAAAAGTCGGCTTCCTGCACAGCAGCACTGCCCTTGGTTGAAGAACAGACCAAAATAAGCGCCATCCACTGCGGCATCGAGGTCGGCATCCGCAAACACCACATTGGGGCTTTTTCCACCCAATTCCAGACTCACCCTTTTTAGGTTGCTTCTGGCGGCAGACTCCATGACGATTTGTCCGGTTCTTCCTTCGCCGGTGAAGGCGACCTTGTCGATATCCATATGCGAGGAAATGGCTGCTCCCGCCGTTGGGCCAAAGCCTGGAACCACATTAATAACACCATCTGGAATGTCGGCTTCCTGGGCAAGTTCCGCCATGCGAAGTGCCGTTAATGGTGTTTGCTCGGCTGGCTTCAATACGATTGTGCAACCTGTTGCAAGGGCGGGGGCCCATTTCCAGGCCACCATTAGCAAGGGGAAATTCCAGGGAATGATCTGGCCAGCCACTCCAACTGGCTCGTGTTTCGTGTAGCAAAAATAATTTCCCTCCACGGGGATCGTCTTACCATGATTCTTATCGCACCAGCCTGCGTAATAACGGTAGGCTTTGATGCTTAAGGGTAAATCCGCATTGATTGAATCCCTAAGAGGTTTGCCGTTGTCCAGCGATTCAAGCGCGGCTAGTTCGGGCAGATTCTTTTCCATCAGGTCTGCCAGTTTATTGATTTTTCTACCTCTTTCTGCGGCGCTCATTTTGGCCCATGGACCATCCTCGAAAGCCTTGCGGGCGGATTTCACAGCAAGGTCGACATCTGCGGCATCACCTTCGGCGATTTTGCAAATAACTTCACCTGTTGCAGGGTTCAGTGTTTCAAAGGTTTTTCCAGAAACACTGGTCACCCATTTTCCGCCTATGAACATTTTTTTGTCTTTGACCTTTGGCGGGTTGACTTTGCTGCGGGAGAGTTTTGTCACCATGGTTGCGGCTCCGTGTTAAGGTGTTTGTGTCAGCTTGGAACGATATTACCTGCCGTTTAGGCCATTACGAAGAAAATTCTCGAATGCGGAAACATCGTTGATCTTGCCTTCGTCGTACCGGCTAATTTCCTGGAAATCACCGCCTTGCGCGGCGGGCTTGATGATTACATAAAGCGGTAGTTGTTCGGTGTTGAATTGTTTTTTCTGGAAGTCCAGATTTCTGCCGGCGTCCTGACGTTGCTTGTTGGCATTACCTTGGAACCCGGCCCTTTCCTCGGCGGAGTAAAACTTGTCCGGCACCCGATCCGTATAAAGCTGTACAAGCACAAATTTCTTCAATTGATCCCTTATGTTGGGCAGCGGAAATACATTGGCCTCATTGATCTTGCAGTTGGTGCATGTGACTCCGGTAAAGTCGATGAAAACCATTTTTCCTTGCTTGCGGGCTTCTTCCAGTCCCTTGTTTAGATCCCCAAGGAAAGGAAGATCATCACTTTCTTCAGGTAATAAAAAGGAATCAACCCACGCAAAGATCGCCCCGTGAGGTCGAATTCTAGAGCCTTCCTCTTTTTGGCGAATCATGGAGGGGGCCAGGTAAAGACCCAGTGAGAGAAATAGAATGCCCATGACCACACCTGGAACACTGAGATGTTCGCTGGGCATGTCGTGCGGCATTTGCAGAAAGCCAAGCAGATAAAGTCCGCAACCGAAAGCAAGCATGATAGTGACTGCCATGGAGAAGTCGTACGTGAAAAGCAAAGTCTCTGGCAGATAGACCAATTCGCCTGCCCGAAAGAATTTGACGGCTGCAGCCAGTTCTAAAAAGCCCATCACCACTTTTACGCTATTGAGCCAGTTTCCGCTTTTGGGAAGTTGTTTTAGCATTCCGGGAAACAGGGCAAGTACGAAAAAGGGTGATGCAAAGGTTATGGAGAACGCAAACCCCCCAAGCACTCGGTGGGCGAATGTAATGTTTGAATTGGCGGCTGTGCCACCAAAACCACCCAGAAACGGCGCCACACAGGCAAAGCTTACAATGGTGAAAGTCAACGCCATGAATATGGTTCCAACAAAACCACCTTTTCCCTGCCTGGAGGTAGTAAAGTGCGCCAGTCCGCTGGGTAATTCAATTTCGTACATTCCAAGAAGGCTTAGTGCAAAGAAAACAAACAAAGCTCCCAAGCCGAAATTCATCAATGGGTGAACACTTAGAAGTCGGAAGAAGGAAAGCAGGGCAACAGCAGAAATGGTTAAAACTGTAACTATGGTACAACTGTACACAAGAGCCATGGCTACAGGACGATGGTTGGTCTTTTCACTTTGTTTCAGGAAATAACTCACCGTGATGGGGATCATGGGAAATACGCAAGGCGTAACCAATGATATAGCCCCCCAGAATACACCCTGTAATGCAAATGCCAGCAACCCCGTTTCGCCGCCGCCGCTGGTTTCTTTCTTTTGTAAGTTCGAGTTATTTTTCTTCTCTTCTGCGCCCCTAGCGACAACCTTTGCAGGGGTGGGTTGGATCGCAAGCCTTTCGGAGAGTTCCTTGGAGAGGGGAATGGCATCGGCCTTGCTGATTTCTATTGGTATTTCGAAATGGTGCTCTCCCCAGACGCATTTGGTGTCACATACCTGCAATTTTATCATGAACTTTATAAAGGCTGCCCCGGGCTTGGCATCTGCTGCCACCAGAATATCTTGAGACCACACAAACGGCTTTTCGTGTTCCAGATAGAAACCAACCACTCCCTCATCTTTCCACTCGGGGTCTGTCTCCTGGACGGGAAAAAGCGGAGTGAAAAGATCATTCTTGGGAATGGAAAGCGAGGAAAGGCCGTTTTCTTCCTGAGCTTCTGAGCGCTGAGTAATGGGGTAGGTATGAAAACCTGGCTTGGGTGTTCCTTCGATCCGTATTGTGAAAATTTCACCGCGCTTGATGGTGAGTGTTTTCTGGCTTTCCTGGTTTCCCTCGGAAAAGGGATCAACAATGGATGCGGTAACCTTGAAATCAATCCTACTTGCGGTCGCAGGTTGTTTTTCACCTTGCGCGGGTATTTTAGAACCCCAAAACAGCAGGCATAAGACTACTATCACGCCGTGAATCTTTTTCATTACTTGGCTTTCGTGGTGGCAGGCGGCATTGGTTTATCTTGGGATTGGTTTTAATCCCTTAATGTCCAATGTTTTGACTTCCTTGGACTTGATGTCGATCACCTGAATTCTGTGGGCATTGGTGTCAGCCACATAGATTTTTCCATCGGAGATATTTAACCCGGCCGGCTCCTGAAACATGGGGCCCCCCTGGAATGCTGTCTTGGAACCGCCAAGCCAGGTTTTGCATTCCCTGGTAATTGGGTTCAAGGTTTTAATTTTACTGTTGTAGGTGTCAGCCACATAGATGATCCCATCATGGTAAGCCACTCCCAAAGCGTGCTGAATTCGTACTTGGTCGCCCGTGCCATCGATATCGCCAAAGTCAAAAAGTGCCAGTCCCACCACGGTCTTTACATCAGATTTACCATCCAAAGGTACCGCGCGAACCGCACTCACTTCACTGTCTGCCACGTAAAGCATTTTTCCATCCGTGGTGAGTCCGCTTGGTTGAGCAAAACAGGAATTTGCTGGTGGACCGTCCCTGAGGGTTTCCCTGCCGTTGCCTGCGAAGGGAGCGAGGGTTTTTTTCTTGGTGTCCATCACCCAGATTTGGTGATGCCCGGCCATGGCAATGAATAGTTGGTCGCCTTGTAAGTAAATATCCCAAGGACTGTTCAGGCTGACTTTCATGGGGTCTCCTCCCTGGCCGCGGTCATGCCCCTGCTTGCCAGTGCCTGCAACTGTCGTGACAGTTTTCTTTTTGAGGTCCGCGCTTCGGATGGAATGGTTTTTTCTGTCAGCAATCAAAAGATTGTCACCATCAAGCGCCAACCCCTGGGGATCATCAAACTGAACCTCATCAAATGAGCCGTCTTTGAATCCCGGTTTGCCACCCTGGCCCATACTGGCAATGGTCTGGCCGTCCAAATCGGTCACCACCACCCTATGGTTGGTGCTGTCAGATATGAAAATCCTTTTGGATTTCGCATCGGAAATCACCTTTCCAGGAAAGTAAAGCGGGGAAACTGGCTTTTCAAATGACTGCCCGAAATCAATAGGTTTCTCGTTCAGAGTTTTTTTCTCACGGTGAATCTTCACGAGTTTTGCAATCTCAGCATCTAGTGCATCGTGCAGGCCTTCACCACTGCCGCGGGCCACAAAATTTCCTTCGGGGTCGATCAAATAAAGGCTGGGCCACGAGTTTACCCCATAAGTTCTCCAGATTTTCATGTTTGCATCATTAACCACAGGATGCTTGATCTCATAACGCGAAATGGCTTTGCGAATGCTTTCGGTATCTTTTTCATTGTCGAACTTCGCGCTATGCACTCCGATCACCACAAGTTCGTTTGCGTATTTTTTTTCAAGCTTTGCAAGATCTGGAAGAGTGTGGATGCAATTGATGCAGCAAAGAGTCCAGAAATCCAGGACAACAATTTTCCCGCGAAGGTCTTTCATCTGGATTGGCTTAGCGGTGTTAAGCCAGGCGATTCCACCATCGAGTTCCGGAACCTTGGAGCTTTCCTTGTCTTCTGCTTTGGCTTTTTCTTTTTGGGCCTGAAACCCGAAAGCCCTGGGTTCAAAAGAAAGCGAGTTTTTACCTGAGTTATTCCACCAAGAGTAAGCGATAAAACCCGCGAGGAAAAGCGATGGAAGAACAATGGTGAGTAGGCGACTGTTTTTGGCGGGAATCGGGCTGATGGTTTCAGCTGGTTTTTGAGGGATCATGATGTTGCGGTTCCTGTCAGGGTAGGAAACATAATCAAAGGTTTTGCCGGTGTGCATCAGCGTTAACCGCTAACGTTCCATAGCATGATGCCCGCTGGAAAAGGTTTTGCCAAGCGGATTATTTCTTGCATCAGAATAACGCATCTTCGTCAAGGATAAAAGTGTTCCCTGGACTGAAAGAAAAAAAATGCGAAAGTTAATTGTTGATTTCGGCGTGCGAAGGAATATCGTTGCTTAATCGAACTTCCGGGTGGGGTCGCAAGGTGTCCACCCGGGGACATCGAAGGATTGTACGCAAGGAGCAGAAATGTCCGTGTTGCCTGATTGGATGATCAAGGAAAACATCAAGATCGAACCCTATGCCGAGTGTGCCGCCAGAAAGGGAATGATTTCTTACGGCGTAACCAGCTACGGGTACGATGTCAGGGTGGATCGAAAATTCAAGGTTTTTACCAATGTCCGTTGCACAGTGGTAGACCCCAAGAATTTTGATCCTGCATCTTTTGTGGATATCGAGGCTGATCATTGCCTTATTCCGCCTAATAGTTTCGCTCTGGCTGAAACTGTGGAATATATCGAGATTCCAAGGGATGTTATCGCGGTTTGCGTTGGCAAAAGCACCTATGCGCGTTGCGGTATTATTGTGAATGTAACCCCGCTGGAGCCTGAATGGCGCGGCCGGGTGACCATTGAAATCAGCAATACCACCCCTCTTCCTGCAAAGATTTATGCAGGCGAGGGACTTGCGCAAATTCTCTTCTACAAAGGTGCTGCCCCCTGCAAGACAAGCTATGCGGATAAAAAAGGTAAGTATCAGGATCAAAAAGGTCTTACTTTGCCTTTTGTTCTTGGGTCCCAACCCCCTGACTAATCTGGGGTTCTGACTATTCCGTAAAGTCTGTCAAAATTTTTGTGTACATTTCGTGAATGGTTATTAGGATACACAACCTCTGCATGGATGAACGGCGGGTTCTTCCCTTCAAATTGTCGTGCTAATATGGATGTAAGGCGACACCCGCTGGGATGATAAAATAAAGGAAAGTTAAGGAATTCCATGAGGATCAATCGTCTATTCACCTCCGAGGGAAGGGATCCCTTTGAGTCAATCAGGTTTGTTCCAAGAACCTCCAAGATCGTGAATCCCGATGGCAAATCTGTCTTCGAGATGAAGGATGTGATGGTGCCCGAGAAATGGTCTCAGGTGGCCACGGATATTCTTGCTCAAAAATATTTCAGAAAAGCGGGTCTTCCAAGGCAGACCGTAAAGGTTTACGAGGAAGGTGTTCCGGAATGGCTGCAGAAAAGTCGTGCAGCCGATGGCGATTCTCGGGATATGCAGGAAAGCGATTCCAAGCAGGTATTTAAACGACTTGCCGGTTGCTGGTCGTATTGGGGTTGGAAGGGTGGATATTTCTCTTCGGCCCAAGATGCACAGAATTTCCATGATGAAGTGTGTTACATGCTTGCCACGCAAATGGCAGCACCCAATTCACCACAATGGTTTAATACCGGCTTGAATTGGGCTTATGGCATTGATGGCCCACCGCAGGGACATTACAGGGTTGATCCGCAAACTGGTAATATGGTTCGTTCCAGTACTGCTTATGAGCATCCTGCCCCACATGCCTGTTTTATCCAGTCGATTGATGATGATTTGGTGAACGAAGGTGGCATCATGGACCTTTGGGTTCGTGAAGCGCGTATTTTTAAGTATGGTTCCGGTACGGGAAGCAACTTCTCCAATTTACGCGGTGAAGCGGAGCCTCTTTCCGGTGGTGGAAGATCAAGTGGATTGATGAGCTTTCTGCGCATTGGTGACAGGGCAGCAGGCGCTATCAAGTCTGGTGGAACCACCCGGCGTGCCGCAAAGATGGTGGTTTTGGATCTTGACCATCCTGATATTCAGGACTTTATCAACTGGAAGGTTGTCGAAGAGCAAAAGGTTGCTGCTTTAGTCTCTGGCTCCAAGATACTTTCCCGGGAAATGAATGCAATCATCAAGGCATGCGTTGATTGCAATAATGCAGCCGAGAAATTCGATGTAAAGGCCAATACCAATCTTCGCAAGGCCGTTGCGAATGCCTCGAAGATGCTGGTTCCTGCCAACTACATCGAGCGGGCCGTTCATCTGGCAAAGCTGGGTGCCACCTCGATTGATATCGAGGAATATGACACAGATTGGAATTCCAAGGCGTATTCCACGGTATCTGGTCAAAACAGCAACAATTCTGTTCGTATTGATAATCGCTTCATGGAGGCGGTTCTTTCCGATGGTGATTGGAACCTTTACTGGCGTACTGAGAAGGAAAAAGCACGCAAGGAAGGTCGTGAACCTAAGCCATGCAAGACCATCAAAGCCAGGGAATTATGGGAACAGATTTGCAACGCCGCCTGGATGTGCGCCGATCCCGGTGTTCAATATGACACTACGATCAACGAGTGGCATACTTGCCCTGCAGACGGTCGTATTAATGCTTCAAATCCATGCAGTGAATACATGTTTTTGGATGACACTGCCTGCAACCTGGCCTCTCTCAACCTCTTGAAGTTCTATGATCATTCAACAGGTATGTTTGATGTGGAAGCTTACCGCCATGGTTGTTACCTTTGGACTCTGATCCTTGAGATTTCCGTATACATGGCGCAGTTCCCCAGTGTTCCTGTGGCCAGAAAATCCTACGACTACCGAACTTTGGGCCTTGGCTACGCAAACTTGGGCACATTGCTCATGGTTCAAGGTATTCCCTACGATTCCGAAGAGGGAAGGGCGTGGTCTGGTGCGCTAACCGCCTTAATGCATTCGTCTTCATATGTCATGTCGGCCAGAATGGCTTCTGAAGTTGGGCCTTTCCCCAGGTACAACCCAAACCGAAATGCCATGCTTCGGGTGATTAGAAATCACCGTAAGGCTTCTTACAACGCCCCAGCCAGTGAGTATGAAGGTCTAACCATCACCCCAGTTGGGTTGGAGACCGGCAAATGTCCCTCATACATTGTGGATGCCGCTCGCAGGGAATCCGACCTCATGGTCGAACTTGGTGACAGGTATGGTTTCCGCAACGCACAAGTTACCTGCATAGCACCCACGGGAACCATTGGTCTTGTCATGGATTGTGACACCACTGGTGTGGAGCCAGACTTTGCCCTGGTAAAGTTCAAGAAACTTGCAGGCGGTGGCTACTTCAAGATTATTAACTCATCCATTCCACCCGCATTGCAAAGGCTTGGTTATACACAATCCCAGATCGATGAGATTGTGCGTTATTGCAAGGGTGCTGGTAGCCTTGTGGGTTGCCCACACATTAATCAGGAATCCCTTAAAGCCAAGGGGTTCACCAAGGAGATGATTGATAAGATCGAATCCCAGTTGCCCTCAGTCTTCGAACTTGGTTTTGCTTTCAATCGATGGACTTTGGGTGATGAGGCAATCATTAAGAACCTTGGAATCTCCAAGGAAGCCATGGATGCCCCTGGATTTGATGTGCTGGCATCACTCGGATTTACCAAGGTTCAAATAGCCGATGCCAGCCAATATGTCTGTGGCACAATGATGGTGGAAGGTGCGCCTCACCTAAAGGAAGAACATCTTCCTGTTTTTGACTGCGCGAACCGTTGTGGAAAGCTAGGCAAGCGTTATCTTTCCGCGGAGGCTCATATTCGAATGATGGCTGCTGCCCAGCCATTCATCTCAGGTGCGATTTCAAAGACCATCAATATGCCGCATTCCGCGAATTTTGATGATGTCAAGGAAGCGTACATGCTAAGTTGGAAACTCATGGTAAAGGCTAATGCCTTGTATCGTGATGGATCCAAACTCAGTCAGCCGCTTAATAGTGTTTCCGATGCCACTGATATTGGCCTTGATTCAATGGTCATGGGATCTGAAATCGAAGAAAACCCCAACAATCCCGTTAAATTGGCCCAGAAGGTTGTTTACCGCTACATCGCAAATCGAAGGCGGTTGCCTGACCGTCGCGCTGGATACACTCAAAAGTCGCGAATTGGCAATCACAAGATATACATTCGCACGGGTGAGTATCAGGATAACTCGCTGGGCGAAATATTCATCGATATGCATAAGGAAGGGGCTGCTTTCCGAAGTATGACCAACTGCTTCGCCATTGCTGTTTCGCTTGGGTTGCAGCATGGCGTGCCCTTGGAAGAATATGTGGATGCATTCCTGTTCACCCGATTCGAGCCTAACGGCCCTGTCCAGGGAAATCCGCATATCAAGATGACCACCTCCATCATTGATTATATTTTCCGTGAACTTGCCATCACTTACCTTGGCAGGCATGATCTTGCCCATGTTCAGCCCGAGGATCTCCGAGCGGATGCCTTGCATAGAGATTCTCGCGGACCAGACTATGAAGCCGATCTTTCCGATGATGATGAGGATGACAACGACGACCGTCATGCCGCGGTTCAGTCGAATGCGTTCTCAAAACCCCGCACGGGAAATTTGAGGCCCATGAAGTCTTCCGATGTTGGTTACTCCAGCACTGGGGGAAGCCAGGAATCCAATGGTTCAAGCAACGGTTTTGAAGCTTCTGGTAATAAGGCGACCATGACTGCTGCCAGACCAATGGATGAAAAAATTCGTCTGGCGAGGCTTAAGGGGTACGAAGGTGATCCTTGCAGCGAGTGTGGCCAGTTGACCCTGATTCGTAGTGGCGCTTGCTGTAAGTGTGATACTTGCGGTGCTACCACTGGTTGCGGCTAATATTCCCTTGAATATTCAAAGGGCAGACTTCCTTTTCGGGGAGCCTGCCTTTTTCTTTGGTCTTAAGCCTTCCATGTGCACTATCATAAGAGTTCAGGAAGATAAACAAAGGGGAGTCCAACAGTATGGTTTACCTTTCAAAAATCTACACCAAGGTTGGTGACGCGGGCGAAACATCGCTTGGTACGGGAGACATGGTATCGAAAGACCATCCCCGTATTGAAGCATATGGCACAGTGGATGAATTGAATTCTAATCTTGGAATTATTGTTCGGTTGATTCCGGACGATTATGCCAAAGAACTTATCCTGTTGATTCAGAATGACCTGTTTGACTTGGGAGCTGACTTGTGCGTTCCCATATCCGAATCGGAGGGAGTTCGTCTTCGCATGCAATCGGCGCAATGGGAAAGGCTTGAGCGTGAGATTGATCGTTACAATGAAAGCCTTGCGCCTTTGAATAGTTTTGTTCTTCCGGGTGGTTCGGAACTTTCCTGCTGGCTACATATCGCAAGGACAGTTTGCAGACGCTCGGAGCGCTATGTGGTTCATCTTGGTCGCATGGAAAAGATTAACCAA
>JBEGQX010000107.1:0-6740 GCA_041180805.1 Planctomycetota bacterium | reverse complement strand
AGCAATACGGCCATGTTCGCTGAGATTCGAAGGGGATTTAATAATGCTGGATCTTTTGACCCGCAAGATGTTCGTTTTGTTGGTTTTAATCCTGCGACGGATGATACTACCCCACCGGCGGCATGTAATGCCAATGCTGGTACAATCATTCGCTACACAGGATTGCAATATTATCGCAACCTTATTTCCACCAGTCTTTATACCCACACCAGAACTCCCAACAGTGCTTTGGGGGATTGCCTTGACAGCAATCAAAGAGCTGGGGATATCGGAACTTTATATGCCGGCCATATAACGGCTAGAAGTTATCACACCGGTGGGGTTAATATTAGCCTTGCAGATGGATCGGTTCGGTTTGTTCGGGATTCGATTGATATTGTTACATGGCGGGCTCTCGGAACTCGTGCAAATGGCGAAGTCATTGCCTCAGATTATTAAGAAGGAATTCAGTTAATGATTAGAAAAATTAATGCTTTCAGCGTGATTTTGTTGATAACGATTATTGGATGTGGTGGTGGTAAAAATGAGGGGATGATTTCCGAAGACAAAATTCTTCAGGCCTCTGTAAAAGAATTTGGGGAGTTGTATTCCCACTTTCAAAAAGAACAAAAAAGGCCTGCAAAAAATGCCAATGAATTAGTGAGGCTCTATGGTCCCGCCTATCCATCTGGCGAAACTCTACCCGGAAGACCAGATTGGATGATTGCTTGGGGCTCTAATTTACCTGCGGAAAATCCTACCGCTATTTTTGCGTATTCCAAAAACCATAAGGATGGTGACCCTGTGCTTATGGGGGATGGAAAACTTAAAAACATTTCTGTGGCTGAATTTGAATCCGCCACCAAACTTGTTAAATGAACTGTTTAGGAATAGTGGTCAATACTTTTAAACTAATGAAAGTGGATGTTTTCGGTTCTTAAGGGGTAATTCCACGCTGTTTCCCACCCGGAAGGATTCATAAACGGCCATGATCATTTCCAAGGCAGCCCTGCCATCATAAATACTTCCAATTGGCTGGCGGTCTTTTTCTATGGCTTCAAAAAGATCCTGCACTATGAACTGATTACCAAGGCCAAGTCCTCCGTCTTTCATGGTTTCTGGTTTGCCGATTCCATTGGTGCTGATTTCTTGCCAGTTAATCTTGTTCCGCACTGGAGACCAGGAGGGATTGTCCAAAAACCATGCAGTACCCAATCCACCGGTTGTTAAATGCATCACACCTTTTGAGCCATAAATGAAAAGCCCAAAACGCTGGCCTGATCCAAACTTTGCCTTGTGGGTGCCAAATGTCCCCAAGATGCCATTTTCAAATGAGTAAGAAGCCCAAATTTGGTTTCCCAAAATAGGCCCCATGCCCTCACCACCTTCGGTGATTTGGGAACGGTGGGCTGGTTTTCCATCCTGAAATATTCTTGCGGTGCAACTTTTGGCATCTCCTGCGAAATAACGCATTAAATCCATGATATGTGTGCCAAGCACCATAAGATCCTGCCCGCCGCCACGGGCGTCTTCCTTGCCTCGTCCATGCATTTCCAAGATGTCGCCAAGCAAACCTTCTTGAATAAGTTTTTTAACAAGCGCCATCTTGGGGCTGTAACGGGTTTGGTGGGCTATGGCAAGTTTCACATGGTTGCGCTCGCAGGCCAAAACCATCTCATCTGCCTCTGCCAGATTTTTGGCCATCGGCTTTTCCAGGAAAATGCTGGCCTTGTGTTCGGCACAAGCCACCACCATATCTCTGTGGGAATCCAAAAAACGGTCTGCTACGCTAACGATATTTGGATTTTCCTTCGCAAGCATTTCCCGGTAATCCGCATAGGCGGTCTTAGCCTTGAGGCGTTTCTGGGCATCTTCCCTTCCTTTGGGGTTTTCATCAGCAACAGCGACAATCTCGACATTCTCAAAGGAATTCCAAACCACATCAAGGCCGTGGCCGTAGTTGCCTTTGCCTGTTCTGCCAATCACCGCAACTTTGTATTTTTTTGCCATTGGAATGCTCTTAATTATAAACCGAAAATGGGTGGATATGGATAATAAGCTTATTTTCCAAGCATGGCTACTTTTATTCATGCATCAAAAGAATGGGTTCCAAAGTGATTCAAGTCTTGAATGTAACGGGATTATTAATGAGTTTTTTTTCTTGTGGGGTACCATGGAAATTAATATTGAAGAATGGATTACCTGCTTGAAAGAAACATTTCATGAGTGTGCAAAATAATAGCGATAAAACCAGACTCAGCGATCTGGATGCAAACCAATGGAAATCCGGTGCTGCCGCCTGGCTGGGATGGATGTTTGATGGTTTGGATATGCATTTGTACACATTGGTGGCTGCCAGCTTTGTGGCATCTTTGCTACATACCGATGCAAAAGATCCCGCCGTCCGGGAGCATATGGGGTATATTCAGGCCGCTTTTCTTTTCGGTTGGGCAGTGGGTGGCGGTTTTTTCGGAAGATTGGGAGATGTCCTTGGCAGATCCAAGGCATTGATTCTTACCATTCTCACATATGCCTTGTTTACAGGTTTGAGCGCTTTTGCCACAACATGGTGGCAATTGATGCTGTTTCGTTTTCTTGCTGCCCTTGGCATTGGAGGGGAATGGGCAGTTGGCGCATCTATGCTCTCCGAAACTTGGCCGGCCAAGTGGCGTCCATGGTTGGCTGCAATACTTCAGAGCGGTGTAAATTGTGGGGTTGTGGTTGCCACGGTATTTGGTCTGGCCAGAACCATATTGCCGGAAAATACAATCATTCTTGGCATTTCGGTTGAGCACTTTAATGATCGAGTGCTTTTTCTAGTTGGTCTTTTGCCCGCACTCATAACTTTCTGGATTCGTAAACATGTTCCTGAACCGGAGGAGTGGAGCAAGGCCCGTGAAAATGTGGTAACCCCAGGTATAGCCGATTTATTCAAGGGAAAGGTTCGGAAAATCACCATTCTAACCATTCTAGTTTGTGGTTTTTCGCTGACCGGCCATTGGGCGTTTCAATTCTGGGCTCCCCAGCAATATGGGCAGCAATATTCCAAATTGCCTGAAATCCAAAAGATAGCGGAGCAAAACAAGGAAGAGGCGGAAGCACTAACCAAGAGAGCCATCGCATTGGCGTTTCTCATCATGAATGCAACCGCGGTGGCGGGCAACTTTCTTGCTGCATTCCTAGCCAGCCGCTTTGGCTACAGAAAAACCATTGCTTTTATGTGCCTGGCTTATGCAATTGGTTTGGCTGGTACTTATTATGTTCCCAGGTCTGCAACAGTGGTAATGTGCTGTTTACCAATCATGGGGCTAACGCAGGGAGTATTTGGTTTGTTTACGATGTACATGCCGCCTTTGTTCCCCACGCTGTTGCGAACGACTGGCGCAGGTTTTTGTTACAACATTGGTCGAATAGCCGCAGCTACAGGAACCATTGTTTTCGGCATGGCCACTGGGTTGGATTACAATATTTCCCTGGCAATTTCAGGGGCTTTGTTCGTACCCGCAGTCTTTTTCGCTCTTCAGTTGCCGGAACATTCTGAAATTTCCTACGACTCTCCCTCTGGAGATGCTATTTCATGAAGGCAGAACTGATCTCCATCGGAAGTGAGCTCACTAGTGGTAAAAACCTCGATACCAATAGTCAATGGCTGAGCATTCAGCTAGCCGGAATGGGAATTCCTGTGGGTTGGCATACCACCATTGCAGATGACTTTGATGCAAACCTGGAGGCTTTTTCGATAGCTTCAAGGCGTGCCGGTTTGGTGATTGCGACAGGTGGCCTTGGCCCTACTCAAGATGATCTTACCCGTGAGGTAATATCCAAGCTTGCCGGAAAACCCTTGGTATTCCATGAACCCTCCTGGGCAACCATTCAGGAAATGTTTGCCAAAAGGCAGAGACCCTGTCCTGAAAGAAACAAGGTTCAAGCCTTCTTCCCAGAAACAGCTTTACCCATTCCCAACGAGGTTGGTACTGCCCCTGGAATTTGGATGAAGTTAGGGGCCAGCCATATAGCAGCTTTGCCTGGCGTTCCGCGTGAAATGAAAGCCATGTTTCATGCCTGGCTTCGGGTGAAACTGAAAGAATTGGGCCTCTCCAGCGGAGTTTTAATCCAGCGAAAAATTAACACCTTCGGGCTTGGCGAATCAGCCGTGGAGGAAAAGCTTTTTGATCTTACCCGCAGGGGGCATGAACCCGAGGTTGGGATAACGGCCTCCGATGCTGTGATATCCCTTCGTATTCTGGCACAGGCGGAAACCGCAGACCTTGCAATGCAAAAGATTGAACCTGTGGAAAAAATAATTCTTGAGAGACTTGGAACCCTGGTTTACGGGTATGAGGATGAAGAGCTTGAAATGGTGGTTCATCAATTGCTTGAAAAAAAGGGAAAGACCATTTCAACAGCGGAAAGCGTTACTGGTGGTATGCTGGCATCCAAACTCACCAAGGTGCCCGGGGCGTCATCTCGATTCTTTGGTGGGGTGGTTACTTATACCAATGAGATTAAGAAGGCCACTTTGGGAATAACCGATGATTTGCTGGCAGGGCCAGTGGCCTGTAACCCGGAATTAACCCTGGCGATGGCCAGGGCAGTACGCAAAAAGCTGGGTACACACATCGGTTTAGCAACAACAGGGGTAGCCGGCCCGGGAGATGTTTCCCCGGAGTTGCCCCAGGGAAAGGTTTTTGTCGCACTTTCCTCGGATGAGGGCGAGGTCCAGCAAACTTACCAATGGTTTGGTTCCAGAAATGAGATTCAAAGTCGAACTACCAAGTTGGCATTGAATATACTGCGCTTACATTTGCTGGGGGTGGAATAGCATGTCTTCCGGCAATGCAAACCCTGATGGCATTTCTTCTGGCAAAATTGCGCTATTAATAGCTGCCATTACCCTTGGTATCACATTGGCCAAATTGTACTCTGCCCAAAGATTGTACGAGCCTTCCTACCACCGCGCCCCGGGAGAGCCACCTGGTTCAAGATCGGCCTGGCCAACCAGTCGGCCGCGACCCATGCCAACCTTTAGCTCCAATGACCGTTCCCGTTGGGCCACGGTAAGGGCTCTTGTCGATGATGGAACTTTTGTGGTTGGAACAAGGGATCCAAAAATTTATGTCATCACCGGGGTGACACAAATTCTGCAAACGGATGTGTGGAACGCTTTGCCCCAGGTAGCCGTGGGACTTTCTGCCAGAATATCTTCCAGCAAAGGAATTTGTTTTGAGGATGGCTGGCAAACAGTAGACCTTGTGCTTCATCCGAATGACCTTCAATTTTATTCTACCAAGCCACCGCTGCTTTCATTTCTTGTCGCCGGGGAATACTGGGTCATAAAGAAATTGACAGGCTGGAACCTAAGGGACAACCCCTTTGGTGTGGTAAGGTTGGTTCTTTTCACGATCAACACACTGCCGTTCCTCTTGTATCTTTATCTGATCTGGAAACTTATTTGCAGGTTTACAACTTCGGAATTGGCCCAAGTATTTGTTTTCACGGTTGCCTCGCTGGGCACCATCGTGCTGCCATTCTTGAACACACTGAATAATCACTCCATGGCGGTTTTTAGTATTTTGTTTGCTGTCTACTGCCTGGTCCGAATTATGGAGAAAGCAAAAGCCGAAGAATTGGGGCATTGGGGTGGTGGACTTTGGTTTATGGCAATGGGGTTATGCTCTGGGTTTGCGGTGGTCAATGAATTGCCAGCCCTTGCTTTTCTTGGGTTGGCAGGTGCTGTAGTTCTTTTTCAATTTCCCCGGCAAACATTTGCCTTTTTTGTTCCAATGGCTTTGCTACCCATTGCTGGCCTGCTATGGGTTAATTACCTGGCTTTGGGTCAATTAAGGCCTGCGTACAGTGAATTTGGCGGCCCCTGGTACACCTATGAAGGCAGCCATTGGCGGGTCTTCCCCGGAATGGTACGAAGAGGAATAGATTGGGCCGGTTACAATGGTGAAGGAAAGATTACCTATGGTTTTCATCTTCTTTTTGGTCACCACGGTTTTTTTTCACTTAACCCGGTATTCCTTCTTTCCGCTATCGCTTTTGTTGTTGTTCCCTTTAAAAAGAATATCCCGCAAGTTCTAAAATTGATTACTATTCTTTCCGCGATCCTCGGTGTGATCGTTATAGGGTTCTATCTTTTCAAAAGTGATAACTACGGTGGATTTACAGTCGGACCAAGATGGCTGATGTGGTTGGTTCCTTTGTTTTTAATTTCCATGACTCCGGTTGTTGAGAGCTGGATGAAGTCTCCGTTTCTTATGATTTTGCTGATGCTTTTGCTTGTCTTCACGGTGATGGCAGCAAATTATCCGGGATGGAGTGCTTGGCGGCACCCATGGATTTATGATGCCATGATGGATGCGGGCTGGTCTGGATACTGATTACCATTTGGAAATGGCTCATGGAAGGAACCACGGAACAAGCACCCAAACCGCACCCAAACGCATTCTTTGCCTTTTTTTGGGTGTTTGTGTTTCTTTTGGCAACACAAGTACCAGGGGCCTTGGTTGTATTTTTCCTGCTTCTTTGGAGTGCCTGGAATTCCGGTGATTTTTCGGAATATCTCAGCCATGTGCAGGATGATTCTTTTCAGCAATCTGCCGAGTACGCAAAGATATTAGCGCCAGGTTTGGCGGTTTCCCAACTGCTTACCATCCTATTTGGCGTTCTTGTTCTGCGATTGGTTGCGGGAAAAGATTGGTCCCGGAGAATTGCCCTGCATCTGCCTGCCTGGCCCCAAATGTTGATGGTTATGG